>JBHACT010000037.1:0-6232 GCA_041854745.1 Candidatus Limimorpha sp.
AACTTTTGGACGGAGGCAAAGATAGGCATTTATCCGGCTCAAACAGGGGGAGGGGTTTTCTCCTCTCTCTCGTTTGAGTAAAATATGTTTCACCTCGTGCCTCCGAAAAAGTTGCATTTATGTGTTGAATTTAGGATTTAAAAAATAATGTCATGCTAATTATAAGAACGGCTTTTAAAAACATATTAGCAGGCGGAAAACGTACCTGGCTCAATGTGGCTGTATTGTCGTTTTCATTCGTGATCATGGTACTTTTGAACGGAACCAAGGATGGCTGGCTGGATGAAGCTCGTCGTGATACTATTAGTTGGGAGACGGGTGCAGGACAATTGTGGCATCCCGAATACGACCGTTACGATGTCTTTTCCTTGCAGGAGGCGCACGGCACGCCGCCTTCCGAAGTGCAATCCTTTATTAATAACGGAATCATGACTCCGGTTTTGGTTACGCAAGGAGAGATTTATCCGCAAGGGCGAATGCAAAATGTTTTATTGAAAGGAATTGACTCTGACCAGAAAATTATTAATATTCCGTCAAAACGGCTTCAAGGCACCGGCACGGAAATTACAGCGGTTATCGGAAGGCGTACCGCCAAAGCAGCCAACCTGAATGCGGGCGACCGTGTGATGTTGCGTTGGCGCGATAGAAACGGGGCTTTTGATGCACGGGAGATATTGATTGCAGATGTTTTTGACACAAAAGTTCCGGGCGTAGATGCCGGACAAGTCTGGTTAAGCCTGAATGACCTGCAGCAAATGACAGGCATGCCGGGCGAGGCTACCTATCTGGTAAAATCGGCAGATTGTACGCTGCAAAATGATATGGACGGATGGATGTACAAAGATTTGAATTTCCTGATGGCAGACCTTGAAGCCATGAATCAGGGACAACAGATAGAATCGGCGATTATATTCATCGTCCTGCTGTCAATTGCCTTATTGGCAGTATTTGATACGCAAATGCTTTCCATTTTCCGCCGGCAAAAAGAAATCGGAACCTATATTGCATTAGGTATGACACCCGGGCGGGTGATGAGGCTTTTTACTCTCGAAGGCACCTGTTACAGCGTGCTGGCTATCGTTGTCGGCACTATATGGGGAATGCCGATTTTGGCATGGCTGGCAAAGAATGGGATTAAGATGCCTGATATGGTTGATGATATGGGTGTTGCCTTTGGAGATGCCCTTTATCCGCTGTACCGTCCCTCATCCGTTTTGGTCAGTATTATTGTAGTCGTAGTGCTTTCAGCCCTCATCAGTTTTTTGCCTGCGCGAAAGATTGCCAAACAGGATGTGGTGAATGCTCTGAAAGGAAAAATAAATTAGTGTTATGAAAAGATTTTTGTTGAAAGGAATCATACGCGACAAGAGTCGCAGCTTGCTACCCGTGACAGTAGTGGCTATCGGAGTGTTTTTTTTCATTTTCATTGACGGCTTTTTTGGGGGCACGCTGAATAATATGATAGATGCGACATCTCGCTACAAATCCGGACATTTGAAGGTTACCACCCGGGTCTATCATGACAATGAGGAACAGAGACCACTCGATATGGCACTGCTTGAGGTGGATGAGTTGATAGAGGGGTTAAAAACCAAATTTCCCGATGTGGATTGGAATCCGCGTATTCTGTTTGGCGGCTTGCTTGATATTCCCGATTCTCAAGGCGAAACAAAGGCGCAAGGACCTGTCATGGCTACAGCCTATGATTTGTTGTCGCCGCAAAGTCATGAATCACAACGACTTCATCTTGAAAAAGCCATTACATCAGGGCGTACTATCCAACATCCGATGGAGGTGTTGGTCAGTTACGATTTTGCTGAAAAGTTCGGCGTACAACCCGGTAATACGGTTACCTTCTTCGGCTCTACCATGTACGGCTCCATGAGTTTCACTAACTTTACGGTGGCAGGTGTGGTACGCTTCGGAATGAGTGCCTTAGACAGAGGCGCTGTAATCATCGACCTTGCCGATGCCCGGCAACTTTTAGATATGGATAATGCGGCAAATGAAGTATTGGGCTTTTTCCCGCATGATGCGTACGACGATGAACAGGCAGAAGCCATAAAGACGGTATTCAACGCCAAATATGCCGACAGCGACGATGAATATGCTCCTGTAATGCTGCAATTTGCCGACCAAAACTCCATGCGCGAAACTCTGATTTATTTTCGCTCAGTAACCGGATTTATAGTTCTTTTGTTGGTACTGGCATTGTCGATTGTTCTTTGGAATACCGGCATTTTGGGTGGAATACGTCGCTATAATGAGTTTGGTGTGCGTCTGGCATTAGGCGAAACCAAAAGCCATATCTACCGGACACTGCTCATCGAATCATTATTTATCGGCTTTGCCGGTTCGGTTATAGGGACGGCTTTGGGATTGCTTCTGTCACTTTACCTTAAAAATCACGGAATTGACTATGGAAGCATGCTCGATAATGTCAATATGATGCTTGACCCGGTAATTCGTTCGGAAATTTCTCCGCGTATGTTTTACATAGGTTTTATTCCCGGTATTGTTTCCATGCTCATTGGAACGGCACTGTCCGGAATTGCTGTTTACAAAAGGAATACAGCCATGCTATTTAAAGAATTGGATTAAAAAAATTAAAGAAATAAAAAATGAGAACACTCGTTACATTAGCAAGCATAGCTTTGCTTAGCATCGGTTTACAGGCACAAGACCCTGTGGCTGTTTTAGACAAAATCGACAAAAACATGTCATCAGAAACCCGTATCGTGGAAGCTACAATGGTTGTTCACGGTAAGCGTAACGACCGCACATTGACATCCAGAAATTATACAATGGGCGATGAAAAGTCGTTCTCCGAGTACCTGTCTCCTGCCCGCGACAAGGGAACCAAGATGCTTAAACTGAAGGGGGAATTGTGGATGTATTCGCCATCTACAGACCGCACGATTATGATTTCCGGACACATGTTGCGCCAGTCGGTCATGGGTTCCGACCTCTCTTATGAAGATATGATGGAAGACCGCAAACTAAAAGACATTTACATACCTGAAATTACTGGAGAAGGAACAGTCGATGGTCGTAAATGCCATGTCATGGAACTTACGGCTAAAGTAGATGATGTGGCTTATCATTCTCAGAAACTTTGGGTTGATATCGAACGCTTTGTTCCTCTGAAACAAGAGTTGTATGCCAAAAGCGGGCAATTGCTCAAACGTGTTGTAATGAGCAATGTTAAAAAAATCGGCAATCGCTGGTTCCCCATGAAAATGAACTACAAAGACATGCTCAAAGATGGTAACGGAACCGATTGGATAATTACCGATATTCAATTCGACCAAGCTATTCCCGAATATATTTTCAGTAAAGCAAGTTTGAAGCAATAACTGCAAACAGATATGAAACAAAATAAAAAATATAGCGATATTATTGATGCGGCACAACGTTTATTCCACAAATATGGTATCAAGAAAGTAACCGTTGAAGATATTTGTAAAGAATCGAATGTCAGCAAAATGACATTTTATAAGTTTTTCCCGAATAAAACGGAGTTGGCGAAAACCATGTTGACAAAGATTCTCGACACCAACATACGGATGGTTCAGGAAATGATGGTTTCGGATATTCCTTTTACAGATAAGATGAACCGCTTGGTGCAATGGAAAATCGATAATAGTCAAGATACCGACATGCAATTTGTAAAAGATGTTTATGCGACATCGGATGCCGATTCCGAGATTGCCGGATTTCTTCGGAAGGCAATCAAGGAGCGACAGGAAAGCTATATAAACGAATTGGTAAAGGCGCAGGAAAAAGGTTGGATGAGAAAAGATGTCAAACCTGCTTTGCTGTTGGCTATGTTCGACAAAATGCAGGAAGTAACCGGCGATAAACGGGTGCTGCAGGCATACGATAACGTTCAGGAACTGATTTCCGAAATCAGCAGGTTTTTTATATATGGCATTGCAAATGAAAGATAAGTTACTGTGGATTGTTGTCGCATTTTATTGTCCGGGGTTCTTATTCGCCCAAACAGATAGTCTTTCAATAAAGGAAGAAAAACCGTTGCAATACAAAGGTCAACTATCGGGGTGGATGCAATATTCACCGGATATTCAAAATGATTTTTGGTTGGGAGGACGTTATATTCCCCAGCTCAACTGCAAGATTCCATTCAAAAAAACACATCTGGTTGACATTGAATTATCCGCCAATATCTTTGGCGATATGGGCGCTCATTTATTTGATAGTGTCGATTTCGACGGCAGGATTAAACCCCATCGTGCCTGGATACGTTATTCAAACAGTTGTACTGAAATTCGCTTGGGGTTACAAAAAATCAATTTCGGGTCAGCGCAACTGTTTCGACCGTTGATGTGGTTCGACCGGATGGATCCGCGCGATCCGGTGCAATTTACCGATGGCGTTTGGGGATTGTTGTGGCGGTACTATTTTCAAAACAACACGAATATCTGGCTGTGGGGATTGCATGGAAACAAAAACACGAAAGGATGGGAAATCCTTCCCACCCATAAACAATATCCCGAAGGAGGAGGACGCATTCAAATCCCCATCCCGCACGGCGAAACGGCTTTATCGTATCACTTCCGCATAGCCGATGCCACCCCTTTGCAGCATGCGGGATTAGCAACTACTGATGGCGAAATCAGAGAAAGACGTCTTGGTTTCGATATTCGTTTGGATATGACCGTAGGGCTTTGGCTCGAAGCTTCGTGGACAGCTTTCAATAAAAACATAGGGATGTACACCAATCAAGAAATGATAACATTGGGAACGGATTATACGTTTGGAATCGGCGATGGACTGACAGCTACTTTCGAGCAACTTATTTTTTCATACGATGAAAAAGCCCTTCGTTTTGCCAATGCAACTACTTTTTCAGGACTGTTATTATCGTATCCCATAGGCTTGTCCGATAATTTAAGCGCGATAATCTATCATGATTGGACAAACGGGAATCCCTATTTCTTTATCAATTGGCAAAAACAACTCGACCACATTACCTTTCATGTTATGGGATATTGGAATCCAAAAACCTATAATCTACCCGGGCAGGGTCTGGAAAGCAACCGTTTTGCCGGGAAAGGTTTAAAATTAATGGTGGTGTGGAATCATTAAATTAAAAATAATGGCCGCGCCCTTTCGGGGGCGCGGCCATCTGAAAAAAGTAACATAAACGTGGCTTATTCAACCACGATTTTTCTCACGGCTTGGCCAGCCTCGGCTTCAATATGCATCATGTAGATGCCCTTGGCCATTTGCGACAGGTCGATGCGGATGCGATGGCCCTCTACATCGGAGCTGTAAACCATCTGTCCGAAAGCGTTCACGATGCGGACATGGTTCAATCCCTCACCTTCAAGGATGATTTCGCCTTTGGTGGGGTTGGGATAGACTTTGGCTTCGATACTGTTCTCGCCGACGCCTTCGGTGTAAAGGAAATTGGCCACCAAGTCGCGGTTGCCTGTGATGGTGAAGGTGTAGGTCATCTCTTCTGAAACCACTTCATCGTTTTCTGTCCAGTTCAGGAAAGCCCAGTCTTCGTTTCGGTACAAGGTCAAGGAGACTTCGTCACCGTAGTTATAAGTGCCTGCTCCCGTAACTCTGGCGGCTTCTGTAGGAATAACTGAGGCTATGACCTCAAAGGTTTGCAACTCGAAGTTGGCCACCAAGTTGCGGTTGCCTGTGACAGTAAAAATGTAAGAGGCTTCTGTTGAAACAGCAGTGCCATTCTCCGTCCAGTTGATGAAGTTGTAGCCTTCATTGGCTGTGGCGGTTAGTGTGCAGCGAAGACCGTAATTATATGTGCCGCCGCCAATGACCGTACCGCCTACGGTAGGATTGGCTGTGGCCGTGATGGTGAATTGCTGAATTGTGAAGTTGGCGACCAAAGTACGGTTGTTGTTTACCGTGAAGGTGTAGCTGGCGTTGGTTGAGACCACACTGCCGTTTTCTGTCCAGTTGGTGAAGGTGTAACCTGCATTAGCTGTGGCTGTTACAGTGCAGGATTGGCCTTGGTTGTAGGTGCCTCCGCCGGAAACAGTTCCGCCGTTGGACGGGTTGGCCGACACGCTGATGGTGTAGCTTTGCGGCTGGGCTTGGAAGTTGGCGACCAAAGTACGGTTGTTGTTTACCGTGAAGGTGTAGCTGGCGTTGGTTGAGACCACACTGCCGTTTTCTGTCCAGTTGGTGAAGGTGTAACCTGCATTAGCTGTGGCTGTTACAGTGCAGGATTGGCCTT
>JBHACT010000038.1:0-12497 GCA_041854745.1 Candidatus Limimorpha sp.
AGGGAAAGTGGATACGTCCGCAAGACTATGTGTCCACCGATTCCCTCTTCTACGCCACCGACAGGGCTTTGGCTTCGGTCGGTACATCTCTGTTCGTCAACTACTCTCATTATGCAGCTTAATTTTGACTACCTACTTAATAAAATGTCCTTCATTTTCGTACCTTTGCACCAAATTTGAGAATTGAAATGGAAAAAAGCGATTGTCAGTACAGTGCCTATCTGAGCATACTCAAGGAAGAACTCGTGCCTGCTATGGGCTGCACCGAGCCCATCTGCTTAGCTTACGCCGCCGCCAAGGCCCATGAAATCTTGGGCACCAAGCCCAAGTGCGTGGAAATCAAAGCCAGCGGCAATATTATCAAGAATGTGAAGAGTGTCATCGTGCCCAACACCAAGGGCATGAAAGGCTTGAAGGCCTCCGTTGCTGCGGGTATCGTGGCGGGCAACCCCAAGAAAGCCTTGGAAGTCATCGCCGAGGTTACACCAGAAAAGAAGAAGGAAATTGCCGAATTTCTCGACAACACGCCGATGACCATCGTGCCGCTCAATGTCATCGCACAGCTGGATGTTACGGTCACCTTATATTCAGAAGAACATTCCGCCAGTGTCCGCATCGCAGGCTTCCATACCAACATCGTGAAAACAGAAAAGGACGGTCAAGTGCTGTTCGACTCAGGTTATGCCGACGGTGGCGCCACCAAGCTCACCGACCGCAGCTGCCTCAACATGAAATGCATCTACGACTTCGCCAACTCCGTGGATATGGAAGACCTCAAACCCATTATCAAGCCGCAAATCGAATGCAACAAGGCCATTTCGATGGAAGGCCTGCAAAACAGCTGGGGTGCCAACATCGGCAGCACCATCCTCAGCTTCGGCGACGATGTGAGGATCAAGGCGCGGGCTTGGGCTGCAGCGGGCAGCGACGCCCGCATGAGCGGCTGCGAAATGCCCGTCATCATCAACTCAGGCAGCGGCAACCAAGGCATGACCGTTTGTCTGCCTGTCCTTGCCTACGCCGAGACCTACCACATCGACGACGACCGCACCTATCGTGCCGTGGCACTATCCAACTTAGTCGCCATACATCAGAAGACCGGTATTGGGCGCCTATCCGCCTATTGCGGTGCCGTCAGCGCGGGCTGCGCTTCGGGCTGCGGCATCGCCTACCTCATGGGGCAGGGTCTCGACATCATCGAACACACTTTGGAGAATGCTTTGGGCATAGCCGCCGGTATCGTTTGCGACGGCGCCAAGCCCTCCTGTGCGGGCAAAATCGCCCTTTCAGTGGAAGCGGGCATTCTTGGCTACGAAATGAGCAAACAAGGCGACAACCTCCTCGGCGGCGATGGCATCATCGGCAAGGACGTGGAAGAAACCATCAACCACATCGGCTGCCTCGGACGTCTCGGCATGAAAGAAACAGATGTAGAGATATTGAAAATCATGGTGGAATAACCTAACGATTTGATTATAGGATTTTTGGACACAATACTGTGGTTTTGGGTGACCTGTTTTGTCGTAACCCTTATCGGATTTCTACACACCCCTTATAGTTTCGTTCAACAGCTTTTCATCAACCCGCTCAGCACCCCAACAAACTCCCGAATATCTTCTTCGGTAGTGTCAAAAGCACACATCCAGCGGACGACATCGGCATCTTCGTCCCAGTCGTAGAAGAAATAATGGTTTTGCAGTGCTTTCCATACCTTGCGAGGCAACTGCGCAAACACAGCATTGGCCTGCACGGGATAGACGATCTTCACGCCAGGGATTTCTTTCACGGACTGATAGAGTAATTTCGCCATCTTATTGGAATGCAATGCATTGCGCATCCAAAGGTCGTTTTCGAAATAGGCGTCAAACTGCGCCGCGATGAAACGCATTTTCGAGCAAAGCTGCATGGCCTGCTTGCGGCGATATTTGAATTCGGGGCAAATAGTAGGATTCAAAAGCACCACCGCCTCCCCCATCATCAGACCGTTCTTGGTACCGCCAAAAGAGACCGCGTCAACGCCAAGGTCGGTGGTCATCTCTTTGAAAGAACAGCCCAGTGCTACAGCTGCGTTGCCCAATCGGGCACCGTCGATATGGACTTTCATATTGTACTCCTTAGCCAAAACCACCAAGGCCTTGATTTCGTCTAAGCTATACAAAGTGCCCAACTCGGTCGGCTGCGTGATGGAAATCAATTTCGGCTGCGAGTGGTGCTCAAAACCGAAGCCGTGCAGACGGGTTTTTACCAAAGCAGGTGTCAACTTGCCGTCGGGGGTGTCGACCGTCAGCAGCCGGCAACCCACGATACGCTGCGGCGCACCACATTCGTCCACATTGATGTGGGCGGTTTCGGCACAAACCACTGCCTCATGTGAGCGTAACATCGCATCAATGCAGAGGGTGTTGCACCCCGTGCCGTTGAAAGCGAAAAAAACGCGCGCCTGCTCACCAAACTGCTCTCGGAACTGCTGTTCCGCCATTGCGCAATACTCATCATCGCCGTATGCCACAGCGTGGTCTTTGTTCACGCGGGCAATGGCCTCCAAAACCTCGGGGCACACGCCCGAATGGTTGTCGCTTCCAAATCCTCTTTTCATCACACCATTTTTTTTGCTTCTTCCAAAACCATATTTGCAAGGCGTTCGGCTTCGGCCTCGCTCTTGCCTTCGGAATAAATTCGAATAATCGGCTCGGTGTTCGACTTGCGCAGGTGCACCCAGCCTTCCTCGAAGTCGATCTTCACGCCGTCGATGGTGGTTACCTGCTCGTTCTTGAACTTTTCGGCGAACTTGGCCAAAATGCCGTCCACATCAGTCGTAGGTGTGAGTTGGATCTTGTTCTTCGACATGAAATAGGCGGGATACTCTTTCTTCAGCGCAGAGCATTTCACCTTCTTCTCGGCCAATTGGGTCAGGAACAAGGCCGTGCCAACAAGCGCATCGCGGCCATAGTGCAACTCAGGATAGATGACACCGCCGTTACCTTCGCCGCCGATGACGGCACCTACTTCCTTCATTTTTTCCACCACATTGACTTCACCCACGGCAGCGGCAAAGTACTGCTGTCCATGCTTTTGTGTAACATCACGCAAGGCTCTTGTGGACGAGAGGTTGCTCACCGTTGGGCCGGGGCTGTGTTTTAGGATGAAATCGGCCACCGAGACCAAAGTGTATTCCTCGCCAAACAGTTCGCCGTCTTCCTTAACGAATACGAGACGGTCAACATCGGGGTCAACGACCACGCCAAAATCGCACCCTTGCTCCCGCACAAAGCGGCAGATGTCGGTGAGGTTTTGCGCCAACGGCTCTGGCGTATGGGCAAACCTGCCCGTAGGCTCGCAGTTAAGTTCAAGCACTTCTTTCACGCCGAGGGCTCGCAGCATTTTGGGGATGGCAATGCCACCCGTCGAGTTGACCGCGTCCACAGCCACCTTGAAGTTGGCTTTGGAAATCACCTCCTTGTTGACCAAAGGCAACCGGCAGACCATCTCCACATGTTTGTCCATCCAGCCCTCAACTTGCTGATAGCTACCGATTTCTTCAATCGGGGCAAACTCGAAATCGTCTTTGGCAGCCACATCAAGCAACCAGACACCCTCGGCAGCAGAGATAAACTCGCCTTTCTCGTTGAGGAGTTTCAAAGCGTTCCATTGTGCGGGGTTATGGCTGGCCGTCAGGATGATACCCGCATCGGCTTTCAGTCCCGTAACGGCGATTTCTACCGTAGGCGTGGTGCTTAGTCCAATGTCCAAGACATCGGCACCCATAGCCTGCAAGGTACCGCAAACCACCTGATTCACAAGGAAACCCGAAAGACGGGCGTCGCGACCGATGACGACTTTGGGGTGTTTTACCCCTTTGTGGTGTTGCACAAATTTAACAAAAGCAGCGGTGAATTTCACCATGTCGATAGGCGTGAGGTTATCGCCCCAGCAGCCGCCAATAGTGCCACGAATGCCGGATATGGATTTAATTAGGGTCATTTTTTTGTTTTTATTATAGGGACAGCCTCTTTGTCCGCCCTTTTTTATTCATTTATTAATTGCAAAATCCAACATAATCGGGTAATGGTCCGAAGCCTTATATTTATACCGTACAAAATCGAGCGGCTTCACGCCATCGTTGGCCCAGATATAGTCAATGCGAAGCAGCGGCAGTTTTCCGACATAGGTCGGTTTAATGCCAAACCCCACCTTGGTAAAAGTGTCCACGAAGCCTGCCTTTTGCATTTGGCGGTAGTTGTACGACAGTGGCGGCTCATTGAAATCACCGCAGATGATGATGGGACCACCAACGGGAGGCATGCCCTCAAACACCATTTGAAGCTCATCGCTGCGCCTTTGAAAGGCATAGCTCAGCTTGTGCAGCACCGTCTTGCCTATCGTGTCAAGGTTGTTCCTGCGTTCGGACGAGTTGATCAAAATATCGATCTCATCATCGGTAATCATGTAAGAAAGCAAATGAAGGTTGGCAACATGAAACTTCCCCTTCTCTCCTGCGTCAACCGAAACCATCACTCCGTATGTATGTCCCTTGCCAAAGCCTGAATCCTCAGACACTTTCGCCAACGGATATTTCGAGAAAATCACATTGCCTCCATAGTTGGTTCTTCGGTTATAGTAAATGTATTGGAAACCAACATTTTCCGCAAAGTCTTCAATACATTGTTGGCGCGTAACATCCGACTTGAACCCACCAAACTCCTGACAGCAAAGGATGTCGGGCGCCTGTTCGCGAACCATGTCCATAATCTGATCGGCAAATTGTTCCTTATCCATTTCTCCGTCAATGTGTTTGAAATCGTGAACATTATAGCTCATGATCCTGATACTGCTTTCGGCCTTCACTTTCGAGCCAAAGGAGAACGACTTGCTGATACCGGGGATGGCGATGAGGAAAGCCAACACCGAAATCCATGCCTTATTCGACCAAAGCAGTAGCAAAAGCGCGAAAATCACAGCATTATAGATAAGGATTACCCAAAAAGCCAAGCCAAACACCGTGGTCCAAATGAAATGCTGCGGGTTGATGTAGGCATTGATGACGCTCAAAGCCATAGACACCAACCCAAAGAAGGCCAACACTGCCAGAACAAAAACCAACAGTTTCCCGAAAAAACTTCTTTCTTTCTTCTCTTTTCGCGCCATATCACCTGCTGTTTTTAAACAAAAACTCCTTTTCATCCGCCGTCAGGCTGGCATAACCGTCCTTGGCAATCTTGTCCAAGATGGCATCCACATCACGCTCTCTTTCAGCCTTTTGGCGATTATATTCCTCGTCAGAGCGCGGAACTTTCGGCTCGTCGTGAATTTCCTCATAGGGGGTATATTCCATCTTGGACTTGCGCTTTTTGCGGGTGGATTTTCCTGATTGTCCTAAGCCCTTTCGGAGCAGTAACCCATATACGAAGCCGAACACGGCACCACCAAGGTGGGCGATATGCCCTCCGGGGTTGTCCCCCGAAATGCTCACCAAGTCGATGACCACAAAGGCAATGGCAAGCCACTTGAACTTCAGCTGGCCAAAGAACAGAAGATGGAGTCCATAGTCAGGTTTGTAGGTCGCTGCCGCCACCAAAATGGCCAGCACCGAAGCCGAAGCGCCCATAGCCACGGCAGTGTATTTCGCTGTCTCAAAAACGGGGAAAAGGTTGTAGGCCAAGATGAAAAACAAGGCACCGGCGAGCCCGCCAAGGCCGTATGTCAAAGCCAATTGCTTCTGCGACAGGAAACGCGTGAAAATCATCCCGCCAAACCATAGCATCCATACATTGAAAAAGAGATGCCAAAACCGCTCGTGCAGGAACATGTAAGTAACTACAGTCCAAGGCTTTCTAATCAATGCAAGCCAATCGGCAGGCACCGAAAGCCATGTTACAAGCGGGTTGGCATTCGGCGATTTATAAAGCCACAGGGAAAGGTTGGCGAAAGACACCATAATCCAAAGTCCCACATTGAAAAGCAAGAGGTATTTCAGTACCGCATTCTGCTTGAAAAGCCCCTTCATCGAGCCACCGAAATCAGGTCGCCCGAAACCATAGCCGCCATTGTTTGAATAAGGATTCATTGATACGGGCTCCTTTTCTTTTTCCAGATCAAAATCAAGGCCAAACCAAACAACATGCCTCCCAAATGGGCGAAGTGGGCCACATTGCTACCGCTGAAGATTCCGCTGAAGATTCCGCTGAGCAATTCGACAACCGCATAAGCGATGACGAACCACTTGGCCTTAATGGGAAACAGAAAATATAGGTAAATCATCGCATTGGGGAACATCATGCCAAAAGCGAGCAGAAGGCCATAGACCGCACCCGAAGCACCGACCGTATTCATCATGTTGAGGTATTCGGCCATGCTGATAATGCTACCGCCAATATTCACAGTAGCATATTGCGCCAAGGTGGTAGCATATTGAATGTATTGGACCAACTCTTGACACAATCCCGCGCCGAGGCCACATACTATATAAAACAGCAGGAAACGCTTCGACCCCCAAAGGTTCTCCAATGTGTTGCCGAACATCCACAAGGCAAACATGTTGAAAAAAATGTGGTTGAAGTTGGCGTGCATAAACATATAGGTGAACAGCTGGTATGGCTTAAAGTCACTTGCCAAAAAGAAATGCAAGCCCAACAAATCTGCCAAATCATAATTGAAGCGTTTCAAAGTAAAGGTTGCCAAAAACAGCAAAATATTGATAATCAGCAAATTTTTAACAACAGGGGGCAGCACCCTAAATCCTGTGGGACTGTATTGTTCGCTCATTTAAAAAAATCCTCCATATTAATTATTACATAAATCTTTTTCCCGTTAGGCGCAATTTCGGCTACATTGCATGCAAATAGTTGGTCAACAATATTTTGCATTTCCATCTCCGACAGTCTTGTTTGGTTTTTGATGGAAAGCTGGGCTGCCATCGTCTTGGCGAGGTTCAGCTTCCTGTCCAACTGCAAGTCGGTGCGGTTGATTTTGTAGTTGTCCAAAATCTGTTCCAACAAGGCCACCCCATCACAGCCGGCCACATCGGTTGGCATGCCTTTGATCATAAAAGTGGTCGGATTGGCCTGTTCCATCGCAAAACCGAGATTTTCCAATTCGGGCAGTATTTCTTTCAGCAAAGAGGCATCGTTCACATTAAGCGATAGGGCCTGCGGGAACAATTCCTGCTGTGACGCGCCATTGTGGTTTTCAAGTTCCTTCAAATACTTCTCAAAAAGCACTCTGGAATGCGCCAGATTTTGGTCGATGACCAGAAGTCCCGACTTCACCGCAGTAACGATATACGACTGATTCACTTGCAGATACTGGCATTTTGGCAGTGTCTCTTCTTTCGGTTCACAAGGCCCATTAGGCAAGTCCGTCCGCTCGCCATAAAGCAAACGCCAATCGCCCGAAGGCGTGCCTTTCTGAGGCTGGTATGAGCCTTCCCCATGCGTTTCGCGTGGCGTGTTTTCCTTACTAAAAGGATTGAAATTCGGGTCAAGTGGCACATTGGGGATGGCCAAAAAACTTGACCTGCTCATGGCCGTACCAAAATCGTTGTTCAGGTCAGCCGACTCATCGAAATCAATCATCGGCGAGAGGTTGTGTTGGCCTATGGCCTTGCGCACTGCCGCATGAAGAATGGCATACACCAACTTGACATCCAGAAAGTTGACCTCGGTTTTTGTCGGATGAATGTTAATGTCGATGTCGGAAGGATCCACTTCTATGTTGAGGAAATAGCCCGGGAAGTTGTCCTTGGGAATCATCTCCATGAAGGCGTTCTCGATGGCGTGGTGCAGATAGGGATGTTTGATAAACCGCTTGTTCACAAAGAAATACTGCTCGCCTCGGGTTTTCTTGGCATACTCAGCCTTGACGATATAGCCGTCGATGCGCACGCGCTCGGTCTCTTGTCGGACAGCCAACAGTTTCTCCTGATAGCCGCTCCCAAACAAGCCCACGACACGCTGTTTGAGGTTGCCCGGATAAAGATGGTAAACTTCCTTGCCGTCACTGGTCAGTGTGAAGCCAATTTTGGGGTTCATCAGCGAAACGCGGGTGAATTCTTCCACGATATGCCGCATCTCGGCTTGAGGCGACTTGAGGAAATTGCGACGCGCGGGGACATTGAAAAACAGGTTCTTCACCGTGAAAGTGGTGCCGGGTTGCATGGGCACGAGGGTCTGTTCTTTGACCACCGAGCCTTCGTTGACAATCTTCACACCCACTTCGTCTTCCTTGCGGCGCGTCTTCAGCTCCACTTGGGCAATGGCGGCAATGCTGGCCAATGCTTCGCCACGGAAGCCCATAGTACGGATGGCGAACAAATCCTCCGCCTTGCTGATTTTGGAAGTGGCGTGTCGTTCGAAGCATAGGCGGGCATCGGTTTCCGACATGCCACAGCCGTTGTCGACAACCATAATCATCGACTTGCCGGCATCTTTCAGAACCAGATCAATTTGAGTGGCGCCAGCATCCAAAGCGTTCTCCATCAACTCTTTGACGGCTGATGCAGGCCGTTGGATTACCTCACCCGCCGCAATCTGGTTGGCGACACTGTCGGGCAGCAACTTGATGATATCCAGCATACCTTTATTTCCCCATCAGTCCGCCCACAACAGTCTGCATTAGTGGCGTACAAAAGATAAAATAGAAGAGGAACAATACAAAAACGCCCAACACAATTCTACGAATCAGTTTGGCCATTTTCTGTTCTTTGCTCTCCTCGTCTTTGGCCACGCCCCAACTCTTGCGCATCTTCATCCTGAATTTCTCTTCGTGGGTCAGTTTTGAATCAAGACCGGCAGCGGCCTTTTTCTCCTCCCATGCCTGTTCTTCACGGCTGTAATAGCGTGGTATGTAGTTGAATTTCTTAGGATTATGTCGATAAAAGAAAGCCATAACGGTATAATTTATTTTTTGCAAAGATAGCAAAAACAATCCATATTACAAGACATTGTAATCGAAGTCGCCAGCTTCCTCACCCGAAGTGTCAAATTCGCCCTCATTGAGGCTCCCTTCGCAGTTAAGGGATGTCCATTTGCCATTCCAAGCGGCTTCGAGTTTGTCAATCATGTCGTCCAATTTCCCGATTTCGGCATCAGTCATCTCGGCTTCCTGACGGTAGTTGTCCATATCGGAGCGCAAGCCAAGAATGGCAAAGTTCATCATCTGAAGGTCGTCACAATCTGTAATGTCATTGATTTGAGTTTCGATGGATGAGATTTCCTCTTTCATTGCCTTGAACTGCTTCGATTCCGGATTGCCGCAGGAGCCAAAACACAATATCAAGGCGAGCAACATCGCAATAATTGAAATTCTGTTCATGGATTGTTTTGTTTTTCAGGCTTCAAAAATAGGGAAAAAATCAAGACCCCGGCAAAAAAAGTAATCAGAGGTGTAGTATTTAATAAACTGAAGTATAGACATACTTTGTTTTTTCGCTTCCATCATCTTATCAATCCCAACAGAATCAAATCCTTATAAGTTATAAACGGATGATGTTGATTTCTTTTTGAGAAAATACGGAACATGTTTGATGAATATTGTCTTGACAATCCAAAGGAATGCCTTATATTTGCCGAGTTTTATGGAATGAACAAAATAAAAACGAGCTGAAAAAATCAAATGCAATTAACTTAATTATTAACATTAAATTATTATTTATGAGAAAGTTATTTACTTTTTTCGCGGCTATGATTGCCTCCATTAGCTTGATGGCACAGGTGACCAGTTCGAGCATCAGTGGAAAAATCACGGACAACAACAGAGGAACACTTCCGGGTGCCACCGTTGTTGCCACACACACGCCTTCGGGCTCACAGTACTACGCTGTGGCTGATGCCAACGGTACCTACCGTTTGCTCAACATCCGTTCTGGCGGTCCCTACACCATCGAAGTTCGCATGGTGGGTTTCCAGACGGTGAAGCAAGAAGGCATTACCGCCACTTTGGGTGAAACCAAGATTCTCAACATTCGTTTGAATGAAGAGGCCGTCGGTCTGAGTGAAGTCGCCGTTGTTGCAGAAGCCGTTTCCACCGGCATGGACGGCGACCGCGCCGGTGCCACTACGACTATCAGCAGCGAGCAGATTACAACCTTGCCCACCATCAGCCGTAGCTTGAACGATGTGTTGGCCCTGACGCCTCAGGCTGCCACCACCTCCAACGGCCTTGCCATCGGCGGCGGCAACTACCGTTCGTCGTATGTTACTGTCGACGGTGCCGCATTCAATAACGCCTTCGGCATCGGCGGCAACCTGCCTGCCAGCGGCAGCCCTGTCTCATTGGATGCTATCGACGCCATGACCATCAATGTTACGCCTTTCGATGTCCGCCACAGTGGCTTCACTGGCGGCGCCATCAACGCCGTTACCAAGAGCGGTACCAACACCACCCGTGTCAGCATTTATGACTACTTCACCAGCGACGGCCTCATTGGCACCAAGTTTGGTATAAAGGATGAATTGGGCAACTATCCCGACAGACTGAAGCTCTCTGAATCACTCGACAACACAATTGGCATCAGTGTTGGAGGCCCCATCATCAAGGACAAGTTGTTCTATTTTGTGAACTTCGAGTACCAGAGCGACATTGACCCCGGTCAAACCCGTTTTGCCCGCGAAAGCGAAGACGATACTTGGGGTGGCAGTACGCAATACAGCCGTCCTACCGTCGAAAAAATGGAAGAAATCAGCAACTATTTGCAAAAGAACTTTGGTTACAACCCTGGCCGTTACCAGAACTACAGCGCCAGCACGCCTGACTACAAGCTATTGGCCCGTTTGGACTGGAACATCAACGACAACAACAAGTTCAACATCCGCTACAGCTTGGTGAAGAACAAGTACTCGTCGTCGCCCTCCAACTCGGTGAACCCCATCGTGCCGAACCCTTACAACCGTAACAGCTACGGCCGTACTTCCGACTGCGCTCTTTACTTTGAGAGCAACCGTTACTTCCAAGAGCAGAACTTCAGTTCTGTAGCCACCGAATGGAACTACCGTTTCTTAAGCGGCCGCGGTAACAACATGCTGCGTGCCACCTATTCACACCAGAACGAGCCTCGTAGCTTCGTAGGCGACCTCTTCCCCACTGTTGATATTCTTGAGAATCTTGACACCGATGGTGATGGTGTTGCTGAAACCAAGGCCGTCTATACCTCTTTCGGTCCCGACCCGTTCACTTATGGCAACCTCCGCGATGTGAAGACCGCCATCATCACCGACGAAGTGAGCTACCTCACCGGTATCCACAACTTCACCCTCGGTGCCCAGTATGAGTTCGACAACACCAAGAATGGTTTCATGCAAGGTGGCGCCGGCTATTATGTTTACAGCAGCTGGGATGACTTTGTCAACAACGCCAATCCTGCCGCTTTTGCCATCACATACGGCAACAACGAAAAACTTGAGCAAGTCTATCCTTCCTTCAACTACATGCAAGGCTCACTCTACCTGCAAGACGAAATCACCTTCAGCGAGCGTTTCAGGCTCTCTCTCGGTCTCCGTGCCGAACTGCCTTACTATCCTTCCATCAGCGAATACAACTACAACAAGGAGTTTGCTGAAGGCTGGAACGATGAAGAAGGAGAGCACCATTCCATTGCCGACGGTGAAGGCAACACCATGTATGGTATGTCGACAGCCGACATGCCCGAGGCTCGCGTGAACTTATCGCCCCGTCTGGGCTTCAATTGGGACCTCACCGGCGAACGCAAGTACATCATCCGCGGCGGTTCCGGCATTTACACCGGCCGTCTTCCTTTCGTTTGGATCGTTTCCACCGTGGGCAACTCCAACTGCTTGCAAAGCCAGTACATCAACCCGAACGAAGAGACCCAGATCTCTTTCTACAGCAACCCGACTGAAATCATCAACAACAACACAACCCTATTAACCACGGGAGACCTACCGGCTCCTCAGTCAACCACCATCATGGACAAGAGCCTCCGCATGCCTCAGTCTTGGAAGAGTTCCTTAGCCTTTGACGCTGAACTTCCCGGCGGTGTCAAAGCTACCGTGGAAGGCATTTACAACAAGGACATCACCACCGTGGCTGTTACCAAGCTCGGCATCGTCCGCGGCGACGACATCCAACTTCCTGGCGAGCCTGACAAGAGATGGACATGGAAGTCTGAAGGCGTTACCAACTCACTGGGTAAAGCTGTTACTCCTTATTATATTACCAACACCGACAACAATGGTTACTACTACAGTGTTACCGGCCAGTTGAGCAAGGACTTCAAGAGTGGTCTCAACCTGATGGCAGCCTACACCTACTCTGAAGGCAAGAATGTCACAGATGGTATCGGCGACCAAGTTACCTCTGCTTTTAGCACCAATGCCTTTGGCGTGAACGGCTCCAACGCCCACGAAATCGGCTACAGTTCCTATGTTACGCCTAACCGCGTACTCTTCAACGCCGGCTGGACCTGGGCTACGGGTAAGCACACCACTGAGACCATCGGCCTCTACTACGAAGGCTTCAACCACTGCTACATCGGCAACTACAGC
>JBHACT010000039.1:0-4773 GCA_041854745.1 Candidatus Limimorpha sp.
AGCCCCGCTATGCTTCGGCTGCGGCGCAAAGGTAAACAAACAACTGTCGCTTCCGACGTTTGACCCTGATTTTTCAGCCTGCAATTTGACCCATTGAACAACAACACTCGTTTTTCAGCCTGCAAAATGACCTATACGCCAAAAAATATTGATCTCCTTCAAAAGCGTTATCCCAAATATTTCGAAACAAATGTTAGCTTTAATAGTGTAATACATAAGAATAATTCCTATTTTGATGCAGATAGTTTTATATTTCAGCGTTATGGCAAACATCCCATACTTTCAGATATAACTACTGACGGATTAAAACACGAATATAAAGAGGTCTTAATTTCTAATTACAATAAAACAACGGACAACAAGTTTAACGAGATGTTTGGAGAGGACAATTTTGCACAAGATCCGATGTTTGCAGAGGCGATTAGATTTATTTATAACGAATTAAATATCGTTTATGCAGATTACTTTGATTTACTTGTTGGGAAGCGCAAATTTTGGAAGCCTACAGGTACATGTTTGCCATTTAGTCGGAAATTATTTGTTACTTGTAATGGCGATATATTTCCATGTGAAAATGTACCACGTAAATTGTCATTTGGCAATGCGAAAAACAAATTGAATATTGACTTTGAACAAACAGCCAAGTTTTATGAATCTTTGTTGGATAAATATCGTCTGTGTCATGATTGTTATCGGAAATACAACTGTTTGCAGTGCGTTTATTCAATGGGTTCAGATGATAGATGTAAGGCATATATGAAAGAAAATGATTTCATAAACTATCTGTCCGAAATGGTATCGTATTTTGAAAAGAATCCCATCAGTTATAAAAGAATTGTTGAACGAGTAAGCCTTGAGTGATGAACGGTCATCGATATTTGATCTTAAAATCATCCGTCTTCATATTTATAAAGGGCAACAAATGTCTATTATATAATAGTGAAGACACAGTCAAATTGTTTATATCAGATGAGAGAACGGTCTATTTCTTTCTAAATCAAAGAATAGAACTGAATAATGTATTTGAGATAAACAACTTAATTTCGGAAAAAACTTTGAAAACAATAGTTGATTCCCAAATGGGGCATGTCGAACAAAATACACTGCCCCCATTTCAGCCAGGTCCAACGCCTGTGTTAAATTTCACAGATAAAGGTGGAGTAAAAGATGAATTATCACCAGTGGAAAAAAGACTGAACAATTTGGCAAGCAATATTTTTTCAATAGAGATAATTCTTAATGATGGGGTCGTACGTCAAGGTAACGCAGACTTGAATGAAACTATATTAGATAATGATGCTGTGATTCGTTTCTTATCCAACATCGGTAATTTGTCTAAATTGAAGAGTTTGGAATTTGTGTGTCATCACCCCATCGAAAGCTATGAACTTGCTAAATTAATTTCGCATTTCTCCAAGAAAGTCCCACAACTGTCAATTTTCTTGCGAGTGCAATATGAAAATTGGTTAGGTCAAAAAACAATCCTGAGCAGGTGCTTCAAGGTGTTGTCACAATTAAAGAATCTGAGATTTAGATTTGACATCAATAGGAATTGTTATAATGATTACGTTGAATTTGTGAAACATAATAAACTGGAGAAATCATTATATTCTTCGGTGTTGAACGTAACTTCTGAAAAAGATCTGAAAACCGATAAACAATATGTGGACGACATTACTCCTGTATATGATTTCTCGAATCACGATTTTTTTCAGAAGTTTGTTTTCCTAAACGCTCATGATCTTCAAAATTTATCTCCTTCTAAAAATGAGATTTATCGTAATATGATACTAAATAGCAACTATTTTGGCAGATTGTTAATAAATGTTAATGGCAATATTCTGACAAGAAAAAAGGGGGAAGTGTTAGGGAATATTTATGTTGAAAAAAACATTATCAGTTTTATTGATAAAAAAGGAAATAAGGCTGGCGATTGGTTATTGACAAGAGGGAAAGTTAAACCTTGTTCAGACTGCTTGTTTTGCTATCTGTGCCCTCCCGTTTCTGATTACGAATTTGATTTTCATAGATTTAACCTATGCCATCATGAATAATAAAACACGCCTATTGTTGCTGTCGATGGTTTGGCCCGTTATAGCATTTGCCCAAGGGAATAATTCATTGCGCGGTTTTGTAATTGATTCTATCTCGTATGAGCCACTTCCATACGCCACAGTGCGACTGACGGATTCCGCCAACAAAATTGTCAGCGGCGCAATTACAGACGAAAACGGCATCTTTCGAATGGCAAATGTCCCCCAAGGATCGTTTTCGGTTTATGTTTCGTTTGTGGGATACCGCTCCAAACATGTCGCTATCAAGATTGAAGAAACAGAAACCAGGATGCGCATTCGGCTGGTTCCCGAGGCAATCCATCTTGAGGTGGTGAATGTGACAGGAGAAAAAGTCACGAGCAAGGAGGAAATCGACAAAACCGTGTTCACCATCGACAACTCCTTATTGGAGAACAGTCCCACGGCGCTTGACGTCTTGAAGAAAATTCCCGGCATATCGGTAAGCAAAACCAAAGAAGAAATCCGAGTGAACGGCAACCGTAACGTGCTCGTGCTCATTGATGGGGCTTATACCAAACGCAGCCTCAACCTGCTTACGCCTGAAGACATTGAGCGTGTGGAAGTAATGACGAATCCAACCGTTGAGTTTGACTCTGACGTGGCCAATGTTTTGAATATCGTGTTGAAAAACGAAAGTAAAAAAGGTTTTCGACTGATGACAAGCCTTTCAGGAAGTTATCCGACAAATCAATTTTCGGGAAACATAGGAGCATCATACGAATTTTCGAAGTTCAAGGTCTTTGTGAACGCTTATGGCGTCAACATGAAGGAATTCCCTTCCAACTTGCTTTTAGACAGTACTTCAACCGACTTCACCGACAATATTACAAACATAGCCTACCACGAACATTCTCTAGTAATCCCCAGTATTATTACCAAAAACAGAATTGGCTCTCTGCAATTCGGTTTGGATTACCGACCGACGAAAAAAGACCTCATCAGCCTGACATCGCAATGCGTTGCTGAAAAATACACCAATGACGGGAGAATTACCCACAGCGCTTTTTTTGCCAATGATGCTCAGCAATACGACCATCAAATGTTTTCTACTTTCAGCAATTTCGATGTCCAAAGCAACATTTCGCTCTATTATCGGCACAAATTCAATGATTCAGGGCGTGAGATTTCGTTTAACTCCAATCTGTTCCTGCTGAACTCCCCCTACAGCAGCTTCAATCGGTCAACCTTTTACAATATTGCGGCCTATCCTGCAGATGTTTCAGAAAACAGCTTGCTTTACGATGTGAGTCAGGGACAGACTTCGCTAAATGTGAAAGTGAAATGCGACCTGCCAGTTGGCGACAAACTGAAACTGAGCACGGGGGTGCAGACCTATCACCGTTTCGTTTCCTCTGAATCCATCGAAGACAGCCTGCTGTCAAGCCGATTCCGCTATCGTGATGTGCGCTTGGCGGGTTTTGGTCAAATCAGTTATAAAGCGGTCGATTGGCTTACGCTGATGGGAGGCATCCGTGCAGAGCACCTGCAATACAAGTCTTTTGACAATGTGGCGGGCAAAGGCTTCAACGTTCTGCCTTCTGCTGCCATACTGTTTAATCTGAACGAAAGCCATTCCATCAGGTTGAACTACAAAACATTGCTGGGGTATCCTTCCTATTACCAACTCACACCTTTCGTCTTTGGCAGCACCGACTCGCTGTCGGTTTCGTATGGCAACGATTCGCTACGGCCGCAATATACCAATAGAATCAGCGTGAGCTATACGTTCCGAAAAGGAGAGTCATTTATCTGCCTTTCGCCCACGGCAGCTTTTTCCAACAACATGCTTTCGTCTTGTTACTGGATCGAAGGGCATGTGCTGAATTCCTCATATTCCAATCTGGGCAAATCAGCGAGATACGGTGCGACGCTTACGGGTGAAGTCGTTGTGGGCGGATTTTTGGGTTTGACGTTTGAATGTGATGCCGGTTATGTGTTCTTTAACCGTACTGAGCACAACGGATGGGAATACAATTATGGAGCGGGCATTGAGACAGATTTGCCTTGGGACATGTCGCTTGTTGTCATGCTTTGGGCTGAGGGTATGCATCAAAGCATTACAGGGAATACTTGGGGTTCTCCCGTGTTTGATGATTTCTGCATAGAAAGAGTTTTCTTGAAAGGCAAACTCACTGCATCGTTGGATATCGCCAATCTTTTATTGGCGGAACGAAGCGAGACGAACACTTTTTTTGAAGGCTATTCCAAATCCAATTATCGCTCGTATAAAAGCCCGTACGTTTTATTAAAACTGCGCTATGTCCTCAAAACGGGTGATAGGAAAATTGCTCCAGATGAGGAACGTGAAACATTAATCGAGAGTGAAGCTGCTCAAAAAACGATGTAAGATGGTTGAAACTAAGTTTCCCTTCTTCCCCCAACACGATGCCATGGATTGCGGCCCGGCCTGCCTACGCATGGTGGCGCAACACTACGGGCGGCACTACACCTTGGAGAGCCTGAGGCAGAAGTGCCACATCAGCCGCGAGGGGGTGAGCATGCTGGGTATCAGCGAAGCAGCAGAGGGCATAGGATTCAAGACCATCGGCGTGCACATTGGCTTCGAGCAACTGAAAGAGGAGCTGCCCCTGCCCTGCATCGTGCACTGGAAGCAGCGGCATTTTGTGGTGGTGTACAAAATCAGGAAAGACCATGTCTATGTGGCTGACCCCGCACATGGTTTGGTGAAGTTCCGCAC
>JBHACT010000040.1:0-65887 GCA_041854745.1 Candidatus Limimorpha sp.
ATCGTGCCGCTGTCGCTGTTGGTGTATGCCGTTGCCAGCCATACCGGAACGAAAAAGGAAAGCGAATACAATACAGACAATACATAAAATCATCATGAAAAGAATATTTATACTGACCGCCCTGCTCGTTGCCGTTATCGGTTCGGCGACGGGGCAGAAAAAGACAGTGGAAGAGCAAATTGTAAGAGATAAAGCGGTTGCTTACGCAGGGAGCATCGCTTTTGCACAAACCGACACCTCTTTGTTGGAATGCCTGTTCCATAGCCCCGCTTATTTCTACTACACCGGCAACTATGTCAAAATATGTCCAATAACCGAACAGCGCGAATTGTTTTACAAGGGCTGGAAACGGCTCCATTTCAGCAACAAGGTGGAAGGCATGAGTGATGCTTTCGGAGAAGGACGGGCTTTTGCCATCGCTTCCGGAGAACATGTTTTGATGGTTCCGCAAAATGGAAGTACGGCAACGGAACTCTACAAAGGCGAATCTGTAAAGATTGTCATGGATTCTCTGGTGTTCCATTTTAAAAAAGGAAAGTTTTACACTATAGACGGTGAAATAACCAAGGATGACATTGTGAAATTCTCTATCGAAGAAACCGATACGACCGCCTACTTGTCTTACCGAAAAGCACATCCCGACATTTTTGAAGGAGTGTGGCAAGGGGAGAATAAAAGCCTTTCGGAAAAAATTCTTATCCGGTACGCTTTCTCCGGGGACAGGGTAAGGATTGAAAGCAGTACTTCCGGGGTGCTCAAACGCAGCTATGAGGCAGAAGGGCGTTTCATCTATAATGAGAGCACGCTTATCTTTTTTCCCGAAAAAGTCAGATTCAACAACAAAACCGTAAATAAAGTTTACGATTTGCTTCCTTGGATTTGGTACTATACCAAAGACGGTGATATGTTGCAAGTTGATAACAACAAGGGATGGGCCGAAACCCGAAGAATCGTATGGAAAAATGGTGTTACCTTCCATCGGGTAACTTCCGACACAGAAAATCAATAAAAGTAAATATTGAACCGCCTCCGGCAACGGAGATATAAAAGAAAGGAACATATATGAAGAGAACAAATTTCATCAGAATCAAGCGTTACGGCCGTTACGCAATAATGATTACGGCAGTTATTTTGGGCTTTGCAACCAACGCTAATGCACAGGAGAAAAAAGTCGCTTTCGGGCTGAAAGGCGGCATCAATATTTGCACCGCAAGCGCTCGTGTTGGGAGCACCCGGGCAAACAACATCAACCCGAGTGCTGGCTTCCATGCGGGAATAACGCTCGACATGCCCGTTGCACAGCAAATATATTTATTCACTGGTGCCGAATACAGCGTCAAAGGATTCGTGATAGATGAAAGTATGGATACCAAAGTAACGGCTTCGTACGTGCAAGTCCCCTTAGCCGTCGGTATTAAAATGGACATGAACAATTGGGGATTGTATATGAATACAGGACCTTATCTGGCTTACGGAGTGGGAGGGAGAATCACCCATGGAAGCACTTCGACGAACACTTTCAGCGACACGTTTATGAAGAAATTCGACTTCGGATTCGTGTACAATGTCGGCATAGACTGGCGCAAATGGCGTTTCGGTTGCGGCAGCGAGGTTGGACTCCTCAATATCCTGCAAGACAATGAAAGCGACATCAGCATGGAAAACATCAACTTTGTCTTTTCGGCAGGATACCGGTTCTAACCAGATATAAACAAAATGAGCGTAAACGGTTAAGAACTAAAATGCAATATGAATATAAACAATCACATTAAAATCAAAAAAAGTATGAGAAAAGCAATTTATGCAATCCTGTTTATCGGATTAATCGGAATGTTGAGCGCCTGCGGGAGCGCCAAACTGTTGCCCGTCGACGTGAGCAATCGGGCGATAGCTCTTGGAAATGTAGAAGACAAAGCTTCGGTTTATATCTACCGTACATCAATACTGGGAGGAGCCGTGGGTATGCATGTCGATTTGGATGATGTCAGGCTCACGACCCTGTATCCCAAAAACTTCTATCTCTGTCTCCTGGATCCCGGCGAATACGTGTTTACGGGAAATGCCGAAAACAAAGACAGGATAACGGTGGCTGTGGAAGCCGGCAAGAGCTACTATATCGAAATCGTGCCCCGTATGGGTGTTGTTATGGCTCGCTGCAAAATAGAGTCGGTGGATGCAGCCGAAGGACGGGAAAAAGTCGGCAAGTGCAAACTGGTGGGATTGAACCCCGAAGCCCAAAAAGCGCTGAACTATTTTGCCCGATAAACGGAGAAAAGTCCGGCTGATAATATCAATCCACCTCCGATTCTTGTTGGTTCGAAATCACCGTTACCGCTACGGGTGGCGGATGGTTTGTAAGCAAGTTTCCCGACTGGATTGACCTGAATCCCGACCGCGGCAGTGAAGGCGCCACCACCGTTGCCATTTCGGTAGAAGCCAATCCCGACACCAAGCAACGGCGCGGATACGTCAAGTTCTCCTTCGGCGACATGCTCGAAGTGGTGCAGAGCGGAAGATACACCAGCAAGCAATTACTGAGAACATCACCAGCATTAACTCCAAGGCTTGGGTTCCTGGTGAGTGTATGTCTGGAAAATGTATATCAACGGCACCTTTGCGGAAAGCAGGAAATGGATGAAGAAATAAGCCCATTTTACTGAACAAAGAAAGTATGTACCAACATGGAATATCATTCCGCGAGAATCCGTACTTTTTCTGTCTGTAATTTTGCTGCATCATCGTGTTCGTTTTTTTTGTACTTTTGACGCTTCAAACCAAGAAAAAATTTCATCAATGAAAGTTAAACACTTGTTTTTAGTATTATTAGCTTGTTTGATAAGTACTTGCGGATTCTCGCAGAAGTTCACGGAAGACGATGCCAAACAGTTTTACCGTACCATGCAAGGCGATTATGTCTTGCAGGTGAACGACTCAACGACAGCGATGGTACATTTTACCCCGATTTGGGAAAACTCCGGCAATCGTTTCCAGTGGATGTATGTGGAGGCAGAGATAGGAAAGGATGTTGTTTTTCAGAAAGTTATGGAGCTGAGGCCGAAGACGGGTAAGAAGTTTCGTGTTTATCTGTACGACCTGAAGAATCCCGAACAGTTTGCAGGAAAGTGGGGCAACCGCAACTATTTTGATGGTTTCACTGCCACCATCCTTAAGGGAGGGAAACGCATCACTTTTGTGAAAACATCCGATTTTTCTTATCAAACGAACGATGGTCCTTCACGATACGGTGCCATTGACTGTTTCCCGAAAGGCGACCTGTTGCATATCAAGTTTGTGCAGGAGGACGAGCGTTTCTACATCAAGCGGGTGCCGAAACGGACGAACCGAATCATCATTTACCAAGGGCTGAAGGAACTGACAGACGGCCCCATCGGATAAACAAGAAAGCGGCTATGCCGCTTTTTTCATTTCATCTTGAATACCCAAGCCGCCGTGCTGCCAATATCGCTGTGTTTCAGGCTGCTCGTGTCGATGAAGAGTTGGCCGTCCTTGTATTTCCACGGCAAGGATTTCGGACAGCCCAACAGCGCGACTTTCATGCTTTCGGCAGGCTGGTCGAGGTTCAAAACGAGTTGGTCTTCGGGATAGTCAAGCGCGATGGCATAGAGGGCGTCCTTGCCTTGGGTGTAGCATACGCTGGGCTGCACACAGGTGTAGGTGGCTTTCAGGCCTTGTGCGGGCGTCGTGGCAGCCATTTGGAAGTCTTTCATCACTTGCTTTTCCATCTTTTTCGACGACCAATACAAGGTAATCGTGGCTTCAAGCTCGTCTTCCTCATACAACACTTCGATGTTGTGATGTCCGGCGGAGAGTTTCATCTTTCCCGTGGGCGATGTCTTGGTGTTTTCTATGACGGTCTTTCCATCGATGATGAGTTGGGCTTTGTCATCGGTTTGAATCTCAAAGGTATAGGTGTCGGCAGGGCAGGAGAACACGCCTTGCCAATGTGCTTGGAAATGGTCGCAACTGATGGCAGGGTCAGGAGAATTGCGCTTCCAGTTGAAGTTGATTTCGGTGTCGTTGCGCACCAATGAGACAGGTTTCATCTCGTAGAATTTTTTGTAAGGCCGGGTTTCGTATATGGCTTCCCCGTTGATTTCGAGCCATTTGCCGAGGTCAAGTAGGCGTTCCTGCTGCAAGAGGGGGATTTTGCCGTCGGCGGCTGGACCCACATTGAGTGTCATGCCGCCGCCTGCTGCCACAAGGACTGCAAAATGACGGATGAGTTCGTCTGAGGTCATGTAGTTGTCTAACGGCTCGTTGCGGTTGAGTCCGAAGCTGCGGCCCAGTCCGCGGCATTCGGCCCAAGGACGGTCGGTGAGGGTGATGCCCGCGCTGTATTCAGGAGTGCGGAAACCGTGCTGCTGTCCTTCGCCCCAACGGTCGTTGACGATGGCCTCGCTGCCCACCGTGTTGTAATACCACGAAATGAGTTCGGTGGCGTGCCATTGTTCGGCGGTGTTGCGCCATTCGCCGTCGGTGAAAAGTACGGAGGGTTTATAGCGCGTGATGAGTTCCTTGAATTGGGGAATCATGTGCGTATCTACATAAGTGCCGATGTTCTCGTCGGGGTCTTCGTACCATCGGTGGATTTTGCTCGACCATTCGGGAAGTGAGTAATATAAGCCCATTTTAAGTCCTTGTTTGCGCACGGCTTCGGTCAGTTCGCCGCAGATGTCGCGTTTCGGCCCGACTTCCACGGAGTTCCACCCGGGAGCATACTGGCTCGGCCAGAGGCAGTAGCCGTCGTGGTGCTTCGAGACCAAGAGCACGTATTTCGCCCCTGATTTCTTAAAAAGCTCGGCCCATTCGTCGGGATTCCAAAGTTCGCCCTTAAACATCGGCGCGAAGTCCTCGTATCGGAAGTCTTTACCGTATATGCGTTCTTGGAAGGTCTTGCGTTCGTCGTTGGTGGTTAGGCCACGATAATACCATTCTGCATAGCCTTCGAGACTGGCGTATGCGGGCACGGAATACACGCCCCAATGGATGAAAATGCCTAATTTGGCGTCGGAGAACCACTGCGGATAGCCCCGCTCGTTGATGGATTCCCATGTGGGCTGCACTTGGGCGGAAAGAAGGTTGCAGAAAAGCAACGCTGCGATGAGATGGATGGTTTTCTTTGCTTTCATAATGTGCAAAAGTAGTACATTTTACCCATCCATGTAAAAACTTGCTCAAAAATTCCTAATTTTGCCGTATGAACATCTACCAACTTTTTCCCAGACTCTTCGGGAACAAGCAGACGGGCTTCCACTTCAACGGCACCAAAGCCGAAAACGGCTGCGGCACCTTCAACGATATTGACGGAACTGCACTTGAGGCCGTCAAAGGTTTGGGTATCACCCATGTTTGGCTGACGGGCATTTTGGAGCACGCTTCAGAATCGACGGGCACACATCCTGATATTACAAAGGGGAAGGCCGGTTCGCCCTACGCCGTTACTGATTATCGCGCCGTTGACCCTGATTTGGGCACGATGGCCGACTTTGAGCGGCTTGTCGAGCGTATCCATCAGAAGGGGATGAAAGTAATCATCGACTTCATTCCCAATCACTTGGCTCGGCAGAACAAGGGATTTGATTCAAACAATTTCTGCTATTGTGAGGGACAGGCGTTTGTTTCGCCAATAAGAATCGGCGAGAAGCCATACGAGGAGTTTCCCGCCAAGGCAACGGGCAACAACGTGTTTGCGCCCAACCCCAGTTTGAACGACTGGTACGACACGGTGAAGCTGAACTACAGCGAGCATAACACTTGGGAGAAGATGTTGGAGATTCTGCGTTTCTGGTGCGGCAAAATGGTGGATGGCTTCCGTGTGGACATGGCCGAGATGGTGCCCGTGGCGTTTTGGCAGTGGACGATTGAAAATTTGAGGAAAGATTACCGGCCTTTGATGATTGCGGAAATCTATCAACCTGAGCTTTATCGCGCTTTCTTGGACGCAGGTTTCGATTACCTTTATGACAAGGTGGGGTTGTATGATACATTAGAGCAGGTGCTTTGTCAGGGGCACAAGGCGGAGGAGATCAGCAAGATGTGGAAAGATTTGGACGGCTTGGACGACCGCATGCTCCGTTTCATGGAGAACCACGACGAGAAGCGTTTGGCCTCGCCCCATTTTGTAGGGGACGCCTTTGCCGCTTTGCCCGGTGTGGCACTTTCCGCCTTGATAAGCAAAGGGCCATTCATGGTATACAACGGTCAGGAGAGTGGTGAGAATGCCCTTGGCGAAGTGGGCTACAGCGGCGACGACGGGCGCACCTCCATTTTCGATTATGGTCACATGCCGCGACATCAGCAATGGATGAATGGTGGCAAATTTGACGGCGGTCGGTTCGATGAAGCGCAGAAGAGGTTGTTTGGATATTATCGTAAACTGTTGCGTTTCAGGTTGGAACATGCCGCCATCAGCGATGGGCAGTTTTATGATTTGATGTGGTGCAACCCTTGGTACGCCAACTTCGATCCGCAATTTGTCTATGCCTTCCTACGCTATTCTGATACGGAGCACTTATTGGTGGTGGTTAACTTTCATCGCGCCGAGGCTCGCGATGTGGAGGTGAAAATCCCTCACGATGCCTTGGCCTTGATGGGTCAAAATAAAGCTAACAAATTTGATATGAACGACTTCGCTTCGGAGGTGGTGCTTGTGCATTTGGCAGCCTCGGAGACCAAGGTCATCGACTTAGACAGCAATAAGGTTGTTCTTGAGAACCGGTGAGGTTTGGGATATTTTTGTTACTTTTGCTGGAAATATCTGATTGAATAAGAGCCTTGAACTCCAAAACATAGAATACAAGCGATTTGGAAACGAAAACAAATAATACCATGCTTCCCCTCGTACAAAACGACCCTTGGCTCAATCCCGTAAGCAATGCGGTGGAGAAACGCCACAACCTTTATGAACAGCGGCTGTCGGGCATCAAAAATCGTTACGGCAGTCTCAAAACTTTCGCTACGGCGCACCAGTTTTTGGGCTTCAATTACGACAAGCGTCGTCGCGGCTGGTGGTATCGCGAATGGGCGCCAGCGGCGCATTATCTCTCGCTGATGGGCGACTTCAACGGCTGGAACCGCTACGAGTATCCTATGGAACTTGCGGGTGCCGGGCTGTGGGAGATTTTTCTGCCCGACAACGAGTTTGGCGACAAGCTGGTTCATGGCAGCAAACTGAAAGTGCTGGTGCAGTCGCAAATCGGTGAGCATGAACGCATTCCGGTGTATATCAAGCGCGTGATTCAGGACGAAGGCAATAAGGATTTTGCAGGCCAGTTTTGGAATCCACCCACACCTTATATATATAAGCACACCGTACCGCAGTTGAAAAACGAGCCATTGCTGATTTACGAGGCGCACATCGGTATGGCACAAGAGGAAGAGCGGGTAGGGACTTACAAGGAGTTTACTGAAAAGATCCTGCCCCGTATCAAGGCGGGGGGCTACAACGCCATCCAACTCATGGCCATTGCCGAACATCCCTATTATGGTTCGTTTGGCTACCATGTCTCCAATTTCTTCGCGCCGTCATCGCGTTTCGGCACACCCGAAGAGTTGAAGGAGCTCATCGACACGGCGCACGGTATGGGTTTGTTGGTCATCATGGACTTGGTTCATTCCCACACGGTGAAGAACATCCGTGAAGGCATCAACCTGTTCGACGGCTCCGATAGCCAATACCTACATCCCGGCGAGCGTGGCAACCACAACCTTTGGGATTCCAAACTCTTCAATTACGGCAAGGAGGAGACCTTGCAGTTCCTGCTCTCCAATGTGCGTTATTGGCTGGAGGAGTTCCGTTTCGACGGCTTCCGTTTCGATGGCGTGACTTCCATGCTTTATCTCGACCACGGTATTGGGACAAGTTTCGACACTCCTGAGAAATATTTCAATGAAAATGTGGATGACGATGCAGTTACCTACTTGCAACTGGCTAATACGCTTTGCCATGAGTTGAATCCGAAAGCCCTCACCATTGCGGAGGATGTGAGCGGTATGCCGGGGCTCTGCAACCCGATTGCCGATGGCGGCATGGGCTTCAACTACCGCTTGGGCATGGGACTGCCCGATTTCTGGATCAAGGTGCTGAAAGACGAACCCGAGGAGCAGTGGAACATGAACGAGTTTTTCTTCACCATGACCAACCACCTCCCGCAAACCAAAACGGTGGCTTACGCTGAGTCGCACGACCAAGCCTTGGTGGGTGATAAGACCATCGCTTTCCGACTGATGGATAGGGAAATGTACACCGCCATGAGTATCGACACGCCTTCTATGACGGTCGACCGAGGTATTGCCCTACACAAGATGATACGCCTCTTCACGCTCACTTTGGGCGGCGAAGCGTGGCTCAACTTCATGGGCAACGAGTTCGGCCATCCCGAATGGATCGACTTCCCGCGCCTTGACAATAGTTGGAGCTATCAATACGCTCGCCGCCAGTGGTCGTTGGCTGACAACCCAAACCTGAAATACCATTTCATGGGTGCATTCGACAAGGCCATGCTCGGTTTCGTGAAACGCTATCCCGTGATGCAGGTTCCTCCCGCATGGATGCTTCATGCCGACGAGGAGCACAAGACCGTCGTTTACGAGCGAGGCAACATGATTTTTGTCTTCAACTGGGGTGCACAGTCCATTCCCGATTACAAGATACCCGTTAGAGAGACAGGCGATTACCGCATTGTTTTCACTACTGACGACAAGGCTTTCGGCGGTTTCGGCAACATTGACGCGAGTGTGAAATTCCCTTCGGAGAAAAAGAAGGACAGCATCACCATGAAGGTTTACAATGTGAGCCGCGTGGCGACAGTGTATCAGCGCATTGCGTAAACACAAAAGCCGCCCCGAAGAGCGGCCTTTTGCCTGTAGAGACGCGATTCATCGCGTCTCAAATCCCATTCCGGAAATATTAGAAATTGTAGTACAATCCAAAACCGGGAGCCGAAGTGGCAAAGTTCATGCGGAAACCTTCGTCACCGTATATGTTGCACTTGTTGTAGCCAATGAAGGCGAAACGGAAGGCAGCCGTCCAATGTTTGGTAGCCATCCAAGCAATGCCGGGTTGCAAGCCGACTCTGTAACCATTTCCATTCAATGTGGCGAAATCACCTGTCAGATCCATGAACAATGCAAATTTCTCGATGTTGCAGATACTGTAGCGAACATAGGGAGAAAGAGTCAGGGAAGGGGTGACGGCATCCGAGTTTTCAAGTTTTTCCTTTTGGTACCCATAGTTTACCGCAAGAGCGACAGTCCATTTGGTGTCGGGGATGCTGTAACCCACTTCTGGAGCAATGGCAAAACGGGTAACACTGCTGTTGATGGTTGCATTGGTTGAACCGCCCAACCAAACTTGAGCGTTTGCAGTGAAGATGCCTACGAATGCAATGACCAAGGTCAAAAACAATTTTTTCATTTTTTGATGATTTAATTAAACAATTTGTGAATTGGATTGATTTCTGTTTTGCAGAGACGCGCCACGGCGCGTCTCTGCAAAACAAATCCATTTTATTTCTCAATGAATGCAATGGTTTCACCCTTACTGACGCGCTGGCCTTGTTCTGCCGTGGCTTCCACGATTTTGCCGGGCCAGAGCGCATAGACGGGTTCCATGCCGTGCTCGCTGTTGATGGCGCAAAGCAGGTCGCCTTCCTTATAAACTGTTCCGGGAGCGGGCGACACCGATTTGTCGTCAAAGTCAACCTCCCACATCACCCTGCCGCTCACGGGGGCAATAACAGGTTCGGCATTCGGATGACGCAAGGCACGCAGGTCGGGAATCTTTACTTCGCCGCCGTTTTTCTGGAACTTCTCCTGCATCTTGGCTTCCAATTCCTGATTGAAACGGCGTTTGGCCTCGCCCGACTTAAACTCGCGGTACTGCTTTTCGTGCATGGCGAACTCAAACAGTTCTTCATCATCTTGTCCGCGTTCCCATCCGTTCTCTTCCATCTCCTTGATGAAGCGGGGCAGCTCATCAGGGTAGTTCTCTTGCGGGTTGCCCGTGAAGAACTCGAAGCCTTTTTTCTTGGCCAACTCCACGATTTCGGGCGACAAAGTGCCGGGCAACTTGCCGGCCTTGCCGAGAATCATGTTCCACGCGGCAGGGTCGATGCTGTTCTCGTAGCGCGGCTGGTCCATGCTGAGTGAATAAAGGTTCATCAGGGCGACATTTTTGGTATATTGGCTGAACGGTGTCACCAAAGGCGGGTTGCCGAGTTTGGGCCAGATGTTCTCTACCTCGTCGAAGAGCTCCACAAGGAGTTCGTCCTCGCTGAGTGCGGGCAGACCTTTCTTCTCGCGGTTCATGTTGATGGCCGCATGGACACCCTTCAGGTCGGCCATCAGCGAGCCAAACATGCCTCCGGGCAGGCCGCAGCCCACCAGCAGTGAGTTGAGGTAGCGGTTGCGCGGGTCAATCCAATAGCCGAGGAAGTCGTCGATAAAGCTTTGGGTCATGCTGCGGGCGGCCATGTAAGCCTTCATGTTGATGTCCTTGACGAGGAAACCGGCATCTTTCAGCATGGCAACAACAGAGATGACATCGGGGTGGACAGTGCCCCACGACAGCGGCTCCATGGCCACATCGAGGTAGTCGCAGCCCGCCTTGGCCACTTCAAGCATAGAAGCCATCGAGAGGCCCGGCCCCGTGTGACCGTGGTATTGCACCTTGATTTCGGGGTGCTGGGTCTTGATGTGGTTTACGATTTTGCCCAATGAGGCGGGACGGCCCACACCGGCCATGTCTTTCAGGCAGATTTCCTTGGCACCGGCGGCAATCAGCTCATCGGCCATCTTGATATAATACTCCGCCGTATGCACCTGCGAATAGGTGATACTCATGGCGGCTTGCGAGACCATGCCGGCTTCGTTAGCCCACTGGATGGAAGGAATGATGTTGCGCACATCGTTCAGTCCGCAGAAAATACGGGTGATGTCAACACCTTGGGCTTTCTTCACCTTGTACATCAGTTGGCGCACATCGGCGGGCACGGGGTTCATTCTCAAGGCGTTGAGGGCGCGGTCCAGCATGTGGCACTCAATGCCGCCCTTGTGCAGGGCAGCAGTGAAAGCACGGACTGACGGATTCGGGTTCTCGCCATAAAGCAGGTTGACCTGCTCGGCGGCGCCGCCGTTGGTTTCCACGCGGTCGAAGCAGCCCATGTCAATAATCAAGGGAGCGATTTGCTCCAATTGGTCCTTGCGTGGCACATATTTGCCTGACGACTGCCACATATCGCGGTAAACCAGGCTGAATTTCACTTCTTTTTTCATTATTTTGTAGTATTTTAGACGGTGTTTATTGGGACGGCAAAGATAGGCATTTTATCTGAAATCTTTTCCTTCCTGCATAGCAAAGATTTCTTTTTGATGTTCGATTTCAAGGAGCAATTGTTTTTTGTCGGGGAGATAAGTCAGATATTTTGCCGCAAACAGTTGCTGATGGTCTTTCAAAATGCTGTATCTGGCTAAGTCCTTGCTGGTTTCGGCGCAGAGCAATAGTCCGATGGTCGGATTATCGCCTTCGGTGCATTTGAGTTCGTCGTACATCCGAATATACATATCCATTTGCCCAATGTCTTGATGTGTTATCTCGTTTGTTTTCAGGTCGATGAGAAGGAAACATTTCAAGATGTAGTTGTAGAAAACCAAATCAACATAATAGTCTTTCAGGTCGGTGCGGATAAGTTGTTGGCGGGCTACAAAAGCATAGCCTTTGCCCGATTCCATAATGAACTTTTGCAAAGGGTCAATGATGGAGGCTTCCAATTTGGTTTCGCTGAACGCCATATTTTGGGAAAGTCCAAGGAACTCGGCAATGACAGGATTCTTTATGAAAGCGTATTTGTCTTTCTGATAATCCGCAGTCAGTTTTTTCATTTCATCCACCACCTCGTGTTTCATATCATCGGGCGTTTGCAGCGGACGATAATAATATTGGGAGTTGATGTTGCGGTCAAGAGTACGATAACTCCATTGTTGTGTTGCCGCTTCGTGCATATACCAATGACGGGCTTGTTCGTCATCAATGCGCATAAGGCGTTCATAATGAGTCCAACTCAATTGGGCAGGCAGCGCCTGCCCTTTTTGGATGTTCGATTGGGCAGACGGTGTCTGCCCTTTTTCGGATGTAGCAGACGGTGTCTGCTGAATCATCTTTTTCAATTGGGCAGGCACTGCCTGCCCAATCTCTAAGTCGCTGAAAGTCAGGTAAAATTTTCTGAAACTTTTGATGTTCGTCTCCGAATATCCCTTGCCAAATTCAGCCGTCAGCACTTCCGATGCCAATTTGATGATATATGCGCCGTATTCAGCGCGGTTTTTGCCTTGTTGCTCTTGTTCTACAATGCGCCAGCCCAAAAGCCAGTTGCTCGTCACTTGCATCAGGTTGGCGGTACGATAGGCTTGGGTCTTCGCCGAAGCGACGATTTGTTTGATGTCCTTAACAAATCCATTGTCTTCCGTGCGGACTTGTTGTTCATTATTGTTTGTCCTTAGTTCCATAGCGCAAAATTACATTATTTCCAGCGAAAAAGAAAAAAATCTACTCGTTTTGTTTGGCAATCCAAAAAAGTTGTATATTTGTGGCGTTCTTATGGCGGAATTGTCCGCCAACATAAATGGAACACGAAGCGTTATGCTCGTCTTGTTTGTAGAAACGTGAGAAATTTCTAAAAGGTAGCAAGAGGGTGTAATAGTTCACGCGTATAGGCGTGGGCTGTTTACATTTTTCTCTACCAAAGGTAATTCTCACGACCTCTACAAAAGAAAGGTATATCAGTGCCACGCTTCTTTTGTTCAAAGATTATCCTTTGAGGTGCTGGGAGGGAAAACTAAAGGTTGCGCCCGACACGGATTTAGGGATTACATCATGAGAATAATTTTAAAAACCAAAAACACAGTACTCATCGCTTTGGCGGTATTCCTTGGAATTTCCTTTGCTTCATGTACAAAAGAGAATGGAGGAGGAAACAATGACAGCACAGGTATTGAGGTTCGAATAATAAACAGCGCCAATGGCGGTTATTTGGTAGAAATGGTTTGGGAAGAAAAAGTTCTGTTTGTGCATTATCAAGGCAACTATTATGGCGAAGGAAGTGCTGATCTAGGTATCGACGATTCCAACAATTTCTATTTAAGACAGAATTCGAATTACATAACATCAGGCCACCCCAAGGCCAATGCAACTATTGCATCTATCGGAAGCGTTAGTGGTCTGAGTAAAATAAAACAAATTCCCCACTCTGGATGGACAGATCGAGTAGCCGTTAATCCTGGAAATGGATATGTCATTAGATTTGAGGGGAGTTGTGAATCAGGTACATTTTGCCACTATGCTCGAGTATATGTAGAAGAATGGATAGAATCAACTTCAGGTGGAATTATAGGAGCAATTGTTAGATATGAAGGAAATTGGAAACCATAAGTAGATTGTATGGGGCAATCCGAAAGCCTTGAATATCAGCATTTGCAAAGCGAAACGAAGAAAAGGTAGAAAGAGGGCGCGGCTGGATGGCTGCGCCCTCTTCGCTTCTCTATGTGAAATTTTTGACAAAAATGTCAATTATTTGAAATAGGAATTGGCTGAAGAAAAACGAAGGCTGTGCTGGTTTGCAGCACAGCCTTGTGTTTTTAGACCCATAGAGACGTAGCGCGCTACGTCTCTACAAATGTCCAATTCAAATTAGAATAGGTTATCCAAAATTTTGTCTTCCACCAAATTCGGCAAAGTAACCTTCAGTTTGGGCTCCGCTTCCATAGCACGTTTGATGGCGAAGGTGGCGCCTTCATTACGGGCCCAGTTGCGGCGGGCGATGCCGTTGTTCACGTCCCAGTGGAGCATGCAGTGGAGCCTTCTGTCAGCGTCGGCAGTGCCGTCAAGTACCATGCCGAAGCCGCCGTTGATGACTTCGCCCCAACCTACGCCGCCGCCGTTGTGGATGCTCACCCAGGTGGCGCCACGGAAACCATCGCCGATGACGTTCTGCACGGCCATGTCAGCAGTGAATGAAGAGCCATCATAAATGTTGGAGGTCTCACGGAACGGGCTGTCGGTGCCAGAGACGTCGTGATGGTCACGGCCAAGGACGACGGGACCGCTCAAGCGGCCATCGGCAATGGCCTTGTTGAACTCGGCGGCAATCTTGGTACGGCCTTCGCAGTCGGCGTAGAGGATACGCGCCTGCGATCCGACGACGAGGTGGTTCTCTTGTGCACCGCGAATCCACTGTATGTTGTCGTGCATTTGTTGGCGGATTTCCTCAGGCGCGGTCTTGGCGATGGTCTCCAACACATGGCAGGCGAGGTCGTCGGTCATGGCAAGGTCTTCAGGCTTGCCCGAAGCACACACCCAACGGAAGGGGCCGAAGCCGTAGTCGAAGCACATTGGGCCCATGATGTCCTGTACGTATGAAGGATAGCGGAAGGTGCCGTCAGCCTTCATGATGTCGGCACCAGCGCGGTTGCTTTGCAGCAGGAAGGCATTGCCGTAGTCGAAGAAGTACATGCCTTTTTCTGTCAGCTTGTTGACGGCAGCCACATGGCGGCGCAACGAAGCCTGCACTTTCTCTTTGAACAGATCGGGGTTCTCGGCCATCATGGTCTTCGACTCTTCAAACGACAGCCCGACAGGATAATAACCGCCTGCCCAAGGGTTGTGGAGCGAGGTTTGGTCGGATCCGAGGTCGACATGGATATCGTGCTTGGCAGCATATTCCCAAAGGTCCACCACATTGCCTTGATAGGCGTAGCTTCGGGCTTCCTTTTTGGAGATACTCTCGTTGACATGCTTGAAGAGCACCTCAATGTTGTCGTGCACCTCATCGACCCAGCCTTGTGCAAAGCGTTTTTGCGTGGCGGCAGGGTTGATTTCGGCGGTGATACTCACCACACCGGCGATGTTGCCGGCCTTGGGTTGGGCACCGCTCATGCCGCCCAAACCGGCGGTGATGAACAGCTTGCCTGCCGTGCCGCCACCCTGTTTGCGGGCTGCGTTAAGCACGGTGATAGTGGTGCCATGGACGATGCCTTGAGGCCCAATATACATATAGGAGCCGGCGGTCATTTGGCCGTATTGCGTCACGCCCAAGGCATTGTAACGCTCCCAGTCGTCAGGTTCGGAGTAGTTCGGAATCATCATGCCGTTGGTGACCACCACGCGTGGGGCGTCCTTATGCGATGGGAAGAGTCCCATAGGATGACCGCTGTACATGGCGAGGGTCTGGTCTTCCTCCATGTTGGCGAGGTACTGCATTACGAGACGGTATTGGGCCCAGTTCTGGAAGATGGCACCATTGCCGCCGTAGACGATGAGCTCGTGGGGGTGCTGTGCCACGGCATGGTCGAGGTTGTTCTGAATCATCAGCATGATGGCTGCGGCCTGCTTGCACTTGGCGGGATATTCCTCAATTGGGCGGGCATACATCTTGTAGGACGGACGGAAACGGTACATGTAGATACGGCCGTATTCCTCCAGTTCCTTGGCAAATTCGGGAGCCAAAGTGGGGTGGAACTTGGCGGGGAAGTAACGCAAAGCATTACGGATGGCCAGTTTCTTTTCTTCTTTCGTCAAAATGTCCTTGCGTTTGGGCGCATGGTTGACATTGAGGTCATATTCCTTCACTTCTGGCAGCTCGTTGGGAATGCCGGCGAGAATCTCTTTTTGGAAATCGTTGAGTGCTTTCATTTTATGGTGTTTTTGTTGTTGTTTCAAATCATTTCTTAGGATTTGCAAAGGTAATAATAATATGGTGATGTTTATATTGTTTTTCGCTTTTTGGGTGAAAAAACGATAAAAAGTTTCTTTTGTATTTCACCGCCTGCATGTCATCCACTACCCCTACGGCGCTTGGCGGTAGGTGGATTCAATCCCCCGCAGAAAACAACCCAGAAAAATCTTTGTTTTTTTTGCCGCTACCAGCGATTATTGCTATTTTTGCCGCGATAATTGAATTGACCATGAAAATCAAAATCTTGTTATTGACCGTCTTGATGTTATTGCCTTTTATTGCAAAGGCACAAACCTTTTATAAATCCGCATTCGAAGCCGCCTACCAAGCCCATCCCGACATTCCAAGAGGTATGCTTGAGGCCATTTCATATACCAACACGCAATGCCACCATCTCACCGATGACAATTATTTCCACAACGGTGCCGAGGCTATGCCGCGTGCCTACGGCTTGATGGGTTTGGTGAAGAACGGAAAGGGCTGTTTCCGTGAGAACCTACATCTTGTGGCAGAATTGTCGGGCATTTCTGAGGCAGAGATTTTGGATAGCCCCGATAAAAATGTGCTCGCCTACGCCAAGGCTTTTTCTCGTTTAAGCAAAGAAAGCAAAGTTGTTGAAATCAATGGCTATCTATATGTAATACAGCAGCTTTCGGAACTTCCGATAGGGGAGAGGAAAGATGTTTATCCCATGCAGTCCATGCTTTATTCGGTGTGCACTTTCCTTAACGATACCCAAAAAGCCGAGCAATTTGGCTTCCCGAAATACGGTATAGACATGGCAAAGGTTTTTTCTGAGCATTATGATTTGCTCCATGCCCCCGAACTCAGTATCACCCGAGGCCCTGACTATCCTATGGCCATCTGGGACCCTGCGCCCGAATGCAACTGGGGACCGCGTACCACGCCTGTGAAAGCCGTTGTAATTCATTATACGGAAGGCTCTTACGCGGGTTGTATCAGTTGGTTCAAGAACTGCCAATCGAGTGTTTCGGCGCATTATGTCATCCGCTCGTCCGACGGTCAGGTAACGCAGATGGTGCATGAGGCCGACAAGGCGTGGCATGCCCGATCGGCAAATGCCTACACTATCGGTATCGAGCATGAGGCTTACGGCAATATCTGGAGTTTTTTCACGGAGGAGATGTACCGGTCTTCTGCCGATTTGGTTCGCAATATCTGTTCACGACATGAAACCATCAGCGGGCACCGCACCTTTTATCGTGACACTTTGGACAACGGCACCTGCCTCAACAAAGGCGTTCATGACCTCGGCGGAGAAGATGCCTGCACCAAAATCCGAGGTCACCAACATTATCCCAACCAGTCGCACACCGACCCAGGACCGTATTGGGACTGGAATTACTATTACAAGCTCATCAACGAAGGCACGCCCGTTACCGTATTGGAAGGCACGGAAGGGCGGCTCGACCATTTGAACTATGGCGACGATGAGCGCAAGATTTGGGTGGTTCGTGGACCTGAAGAATCGACTATCCAATTGGATTTCAGCAGTTTTAGCGTTGAAGCCAATTACGACTTCCTGTGGATTTACGATGGCGACAATGTCTATGCACCAAAAATTGGCAGGTGGAACACCCGCAATCCGGGCTTGGTGCAGGCTTCCGGCAATGCGATGTGCGTGGAGTTTCGCTCCGACTGCGCCACCAACTCGACGGGTTGGGAAGCCTCATGGAAGGTCGTCATGCCTGCACCCGGCGAACCTGAAACCCCAGAGGTTGATCCCGGTGTATTCCCCAATCCAACTAATGGCAAGTTTACGGTAAAGTCAGATGCCGAAAGCTTCACGGATTTGGTTGTGTTCGATGTTTGTGGCAACATTATGACAACAGTTCGTTTTTTGAAAACGATTGAGATTGATGCAAGTGAATGGGCTTCAGGTGTTTATGTGGTTCATTATGGTCAACCTGTCCACATGGGCAAAGTGGTTAAGCTGATCAAGATGTAATTGCCCGATTGAACAATATTCGCTGTCTTGTTGCGTTCATCAAGGGAAATTTCTTATTTTTGCAACCTATTTCTATAAGGAATGAGAAACACCACTATTATAAGCAAAGCCCTGCTGCTTCTTTTGGCTATGAGCTACTCGGTTTTCGCGAAAGCGCAGGAGCCTTGCGAGATTACCTGTAGTGCCGATATGCCCGTTTGCAGCGAGTCGGCCGTAACACTAAGCGTACCAAACAATTACTTGTATTCTTTCTTGTGGTCGCCGGGTGGACAGACTACCAGCAGCATTACCGTGCGTCCTTATGCGACCACGACCTATCGCGTTGAGGTACGCGAGACAGAGAGCGACAATCTTGTGTGTCAAAACGAAATCACCGTGGAGGTAAAACCGCGTTTTGAAGTCAATTTCCGTCAAGTGAAACTGACTTGTAGCAACCGCGATGCGGAAAACGGCAGGAATGCCCAAGTGATTGCTTTAGTTGACAGTCTTTCAAGTGTTTATGAGCCACCCTTTAACTACCAATGGGAAGTGAGTCCATTGCATATCGCGCCTAACGACCCCTCTTGGGCTATCGGCTTGGAGGCTTACAAGTACTATCACATCAAAGTAACCGACAACCGTGGCTGTATGCAGCGCGACAGTGTCTCGTTGAAGGCGTATCCCAATCCCAGGGTGGAAATCACGACCGCACCTAAAGACACCGTTTACCTGCAAAACCCGCATGTAACATATTTCTTCGATAACCTCTCTGCTGATACGCTGGAAATCAGCAATTTCTATTGGATACTCAACCAGCAGTACAACATCACTTCCACTTCACCCGAGCCGCGTTTCACCTATGTGGAGACAGGTGATTTCAGCACCGAACTGAAAGTTTATAATCCTCAAGGGTGCGACACTTCCTATTTCCATACCGTAAGAGTGGAGCCGGTGAAATTGAAGATTCCGAATGTGTTTACTCCTAACAGCGATGGCACCAATGACTATTTCATCATTTCCCTTGACAGAGGTAGTGACACCCCAAATAACAATGCAGGAGGCAAGCGCGGCCACCGCGATTCCGGATTGGAATACGAGAACTATGAACCTTTGAGCAGCTATTATGAAAGGGCAGATCTGACCGTTTTCAACCGTTGGGGCCGTATTGTTTACCAGTCGAGCAATTACCAAAACGACTGGGACGGCGGTGACTTGTCGGACGGCACCTATTTTTATGTTTTGAAGTGCCACGGCTTGAAAAATGACGCCACCTACCATGGATCAGTCATGATCATCAAATCCAGAAGACAATGAGAAAAGCGTTGAATATTAAGCATTTGTTTGCTCTTGCCATCTTGGCCTTGTGTGTGATGACGGCCTGCGAGGAGAAGAAAGAAGGCAATCTTCCTACCGATTTGGTAACCAACCCCAAGTCGGCCATCGAGACCTCCAATAAACAGGCGGTCATCAATTTCAACAAGAAAGAACACGACTTCGGCACTTTGCTGCAAGGCGAAGTGGTGAGTTATACTTTTCATTTTACCAATGCGGGAAATATACCGCTGATTATCAGTGAAGTGGGTTCGAGTTGCGGCTGCACGGTGGGTGACTATCCCCGACAACCTATCGCTCCGGGTGAGTCGGGCGATGTCAAGGTAACCTACAACAGCAAGGGCCATCATGGCTTCCAAAGCCGTTTCCTGACCGTCATGTCGAACACCAACCCCGCCAAGACTACCTTGCGTATCAAAGGCATGGTGCAAACCCCAGACCAATACTAAATCAGTTGATAGTTATGAATTGGAAGTTAGGAGCCGGGAGACACGCTTTGCGTTACTGGCAAAGTACGAGGTAGTCCAGAGTTATAAATCTTAAATATTGAATTATAATTTTTTATTTCTTAAATCTATAAATTACACAAAATGAACAATTTACTTGTTTTACTCGATGGTGCTGCTCAAGCAGCAGGACAAGAAGGTACCATTATGCAAAAGTATGGAAGCCTGTTTTTCATCCTCATCCTCGTCGTCGTTTTCTGGCTGTTCTTCATTCGACCGCAATCGAAGAGAGCCAAGGAAGAACGGAAATACCGCGATAGCCTCCAAAAGGGCGACAAGGTTGTTACCATCGGCGGCTTCCACGGCAAGGTGGTCGAAGTGAAGGATACCACCGTGATCATTTCCATTGCACCCAACACCGAAGTGGAAGTGGAGAAGAGCGCTCTCGTTCAGGGTGCCAGCCGTGTCGGACAATCCTAATCATCGGAGCGGTTTGTCATGACGGACGAACTGAATCGTATCAAGCAGAAGGTGGAACGCAAAAACAAGCGTTCTGCCTTCACTTTTCTCATTTTTTTGGCCATCTCCACTGCGGCGTGGTTCTTAGTCAAATTGTCGGAGGGTTATGTTACTCAGACCACATTCCGCTTGCAGCTGGAGGAGGTGCCTGCCGACAAATGGGTTTCGTCGGATGTGCAGTTTGTGAAGATGTCGCTCAACATCGACGGCTTTCATACTTTGAAATATAAGATGATTCGCGACCGTTTTGTCTCCATCCACTTGAATGAAGTGCCCTACCGCCTCGAAAATGGCAACGCCTATTCCTTTAGCAGCCAATATGTGGCCGAGAAGGTGGCCGAGAGGCTCAATATCAACGCGTCCGATATCATGATAAACGATGCGAAGATATATTTTACTATGGATGCCCTGAAGTCGAAGGTTGTGCCTGTGGTTTTGCAGTCCAACATCATGACGGCTCGCCAATACGATATCTATGGCGTACCCATGCTCGATCCTTCGTCAGTAACCATCTTCGGGCCACAGGATGTTATCGATACGATTAAGACGGTGAAAACAGAATGGCTTTCCTTGACCAATGTGAGTCAGGATTTTGCGACCACCATACCCCTTGACATGCTCGGCGGTCAAATCCGCTCCAACATCAAGGAGGTGAAAGCCGAGGTGCGGGTGGAGAAGTTCACCGAGATGGATATGGAAGTGCCCATCCATGTGAACGATAGCCTGAGGGTGCGTTTCTTCCCTGAGACGATGTCGGTGAAATGCCTTGTGGCCATGAAGGACTATTCTTCTATCTTGCCTGAGCATTTCAGTGTGGCCGTCGACAAGCAACAGTTGAAGGATAGGCAGCCTCTTTTGGATGTTCGTCTCGCATCGTGGCCTCCAACCGTCCAAATCCTCAGCACCCGCCCTGACAAGGTGGAATACCTCATCGTGCAATGAAGAAGATCGCCATAACAGGCAATATTGGCAGCGGCAAGTCGTGGGTTTGCATGCTGTTTGAACAGCATTTCGGTATCCCTGTATACAATAGCGATGATGCCGCCAAACGAATGTATTTTCTGCCTGAAGTGCGCAAAAAACTGGTCAATCGTTTTGGCGAAACCATCTACCTGTCTGATACTGAAATTGATAGGAAGTATCTCGCAGACTTAATCTTTCATGATGAGACTGCCCAAAGCGACTTAGAAGGCATTCTCTATCCCGCCTTGTTCGTCGACTTCAATCAATGGGCCGAAAAACAGTCTGCACCCTATGTGTTGTTTGAATCGGCTTTGGTTTTTGAGAAGCGTCTGGAAAAGCGGTTTGATGTCGTGGTGATGGTTTCGGCTTCCGAGTCCACACGCTTGCGCCGCGCCATACGCCGCGAACATTGTGATGAAGCGGACATAAGGGCAAGGATGGCAAAACAATGGCCTGAAGAAGGCAAACGCCTGTTGTCCGATTATGTCATTTGGCATGAAAAGGATGATGAGGATGAGGTACTTATGGAACAGATTGAGTGTTTGCATAAGTTATTCTAAACTTTTTCTTGCTGGTAAGTTTTTTTTCCGTATCTTTGTGCCAAATCATAAAGTACAAGATATAATTTATGGAGAAATTATTGCTATTAGGCGATGAGGCCATTGCACAGGGCTTCATCGATGCTGGCGGCTCGGCCGTTAACAGCTATCCGGGCACACCTTCAACCCAAATCACAGAGTATGTCATCAATTCAAAACAGGCCAAGGAGCTTGGCGTGAAAGCCAATTGGTGCGCCAACGAGAAAACGGCTCTCGAAGCTTCCATCGGCGTGGCCTATGCCGGCAAGCGTGCCATGAGCTGCATGAAGCATGTGGGGCTCAATGTGTGTGGCGACCCCTTTATGAACGCTGCCATCATCGGCACCAAGGGCCTTCTCATCGTGGTGGCTGACGACCCGAGCATGTTCTCGTCGCAGGACGAGCAGGACAGCCGCTTCTACGGTCACTGGGCCATGATTCCCATGCTGGAGCCTTCCAACCAACAAGAAGCCTACGACATGGTGCACTACGGCTTCGAGTTGAGTGAGAAGCTCGGCACGCCGGTGCTCTATCGTATCCCGACCCGTTTGGCACACAGCCGTGCAGGTGTGGTGCGCAAGCCCGTCCGTCCGCAGAACGAGCTCACTGAGCCTGCCGACGCCAAGTCGTTCGTGCTGCTGCCCGCCAATGCCAAGCGTCTCTACCGCGACCTCATCGACAAGCAGCCCGCTTTCACTGAGGCTTCGGAGACATCTGGCTTCAACAAATACATTGACGGCCCGAAAAAGAACATCGGTATCATCACCACGGGTATCGCCTACAACTACCTGATGGAGAATTTCCCCGACGGCCAATGCCCCTATCCCGTTGTCAAGGTTACGCAATACCCGTTGCCTTACGATATGATTAACAAGCTGTACGACGAGTGCAATGAAATTTTGGTACTCGAAGACGGTCAACCTTTCGTGGAAGAGAAGATCAAGGGTTTCCTCGCCAAGGGCAAGAATGTCATGGGCCGTTTGGATGAGACCATCCGCCGCGATGGTGAGCTGAATTCCGAGAAGGTGGCCAAGGCCCTCGGCATGGATGTGCCTACGATGTTCAGGGTGCCGGAGGTGGTTACCAACCGTCCGCCCGCGCTTTGCCAAGGCTGCCCGCATACCGATAGCTACAATGCTCTGAATGCAGTCATGGAAAAATATAAAGGAGGCAAGGTGTTTGGCGACATCGGCTGCTACACATTGGGCTTCAACATGGGTGCCATCAACACGACAGTGTGCATGGGTGCCTCCATCACCATGGCCAAGGGCGCCAGTGAGGTGGGTGTTTTCCCGAGCGTGGCTGTCATCGGAGATGGAACCTTCGGCCACAGCGGTATGACGGGCCTGTTGGACTGTGTCAACGAAAAGGCCAATGTTGTGGTTATGATTCTCGACAACGACATCACCGCCATGACGGGTGGCCAGCCTTCATCGGCCAACAACAAGATCCGTCGCATTTGCGAAGGCCTTGGCGTTGAACCCGAGCATATCCGCGACATCGTTCCGTTGCCCAAAAACCTCGAAGAGAATATCAAGATCATCGAGGAAGAGGTCAACTACAACGGCGTGTCGGTTATCATCCCGCACCGCATCTGCATCGTGGAATTGAAGAAACACATGAAAAAATAATCGTTCGATTTGTAGAGACACGGCGTGCCGCGTCTCGATATCGCGTCTTGAGACGCGGCACGCCGTGTCTCTACAGAACCGAATTTTGAATATTAAATCTTAAATCCAGAAAAATGAAAAAAGATATAGTACTTTGCGGCGTGGGTGGCGATGGAATCGTTTCGGTGGCCAAGATCATCTCCGACGCAGCCTTGAACATGGGCATGAACCTGAAACAATCCGAAATCCACGGCATGTCGCAGCGTGGCGGCTCGGTGTTTTCGCACCTCCGCATTTCCGACAATGAGATTTTCGCCGATGTCATCCCCGAAGGTCAGGCCGACATCATCCTCTCTTCCGAGCCTATGGAAGCCTTGCGCTATCTGCCTTGGCTGGCTAAGGAAGGTTGGGTCATCACCAACACCGATCCCTTCGTCAACATCGGTAACTATCCCGATATGGAGAAGATCAACGCCGAGCTGGGCAAACTTGAGCATATCGTTTCCTTCGACGCCAACGAGATTGCCAAGAAACTGAAAGCCCGTTCCAACATGGTGCTGCTGGGGGCCACAGTGCCTTATCTCGGCATCGAGATGGATAAGGTGGAAGAAGCCATCCAGCACATCTTCGGCAAGAAAGGCCAAGAGGTCGTCGACCTCAACATACAGGCCGTTCGTGCCGGTTACGAGCAGGCCACGAAATAATTCCTTTTTGTATGTAGAGACGCGATTCATCGCGTCTCTCATTACATTCATCGCGTCTCTCATCACAATTCATTGTGTTTCTCATCGCGATTTATTCATCCCACAGCAATCCATAACACGAAAAATGCCCGATTGAAAAAATCCCAATCGGGCATTTTTTTTGCATTCGGTCCTTATATCGTTTTCTTGTTTCTCTTTAAGAATAGTGCAAACAGCAGCAATCCCAACAAGGTGATGGTTGCACCAATGCCGTAGCCCACTGAGGTGGGTAGGATGGAGCCCAAACCGCCGTCGGCAGCTTTGGCCACGAAGAGGAAAGAGCCAGTTACCATCGTCATAAACAAAGCTGGAATCAAGGTGATGAGATACCAAAGTTTGCCTTTGTTTTTGGCAAGATACACCGAAATAGCCCAAAGCGTGACCGTGGCCAAGAGTTGGTTGGCCCAAGCGAAATAACGCCAGATGAGTTGGAAACCATTCTTGTCGGAAATGCTGTAAACCAAGATGATGGCCATGACGACAAACATCGGAACGGCGATAACCAAGCGGTTTTTGATTGGTTTTTGGTCGTAGTGCATGAAGTCGGCAATGATGAGTCGGGCCGAGCGCATGGCCGTGTCGCCCGAGGTGACGGCGGCACTGATGACACCCAGAATGGTGATGGTGGCGATGATGGGCGTGAACCAAGTGCCGGCGATGATACCCACGATGGCAGCGCCACTTTTGCCCGTTACATCGACCACGCTATCAGGACCGAAGAAATAGGCTGCTGCGGCAGCCCAAATCAAGGCGACGACACCTTCAGTAATCATGGCTCCGTAAAAAATCGGGCGCCCCTGCTTCTCATTCACCATGCAACGCGCCATCAGTGGCGACTGCGTGGCATGGAAACCTGAGATGGCACCACAGGCAATTGAGATGAACATCATTGGGAAGATGGGGTTGTTGGCCGCTTCGGGATGACGGTTTTGCAGCCCGCTCCAAAGCTCCGGAATCTCTGGCTTGTAAATGAGGAAGGCAATGAAAATGGCCACCGCCATGCCCAATAGCAGGATGCCGAAGATGGGATAGATTTTGCCGATGAGTTTGTCGATGGGCAACAAGGTGGCGATAAGGTAATATGCGATGATGATGACAATCCAAATGTAAGGGTTCCAGCTTTGGGTGAATTGTGCGTTGAGCAGTGTGGCGGGTGTGTTCACAAACACCACGCCGACCAAGATCATCAAAATGACGGTGAAGCCGCGCATGACTTGCTTCGCGCCTTTGCCCAAGTAAGTGCCGTGTATTTCGGGCAGACTTGCACCCTTATCGCGCAAGGAAACCATGCCTGCGAGATAGTCGTGAACGGCACCGGCGAAAATACTGCCCAGTACAATCCACAGGAAAGAAGCCGTTCCGAATTGGGCTCCCATGATGGCACCGATGATGGGCCCAACGCCCGCTATGTTCAAAAATTGAATCAGGAAGATACGCCAAGGCTTCATCGGTACATAGTCGACACCGTCGGTCATGGTCGTTGCTGGCGTGGCGCGCTGCGGGTCGGCGCCAAAAAACCTCTCAACGAGTTTTCCGTATACGAAATAGCCGAGAATGAGCACGGCCAATGCGATAAAGAAAGTAATCATGGGTCTTTGTGTTGAATTGCCGCAAAATTACGGTTTTTGAAACACAAAACGCATTATCATGGTCAAAAATGCAAATAAAAAAACGGCTTGGACAACTCCAAGCCGCTATAATTCAAGGGGCGTATTGACAGTTAATCGTCTATTTTGGTTACATTGAAGTTCTTGTTGAACTTGATTCCAAGCTCCCTGTTCAGCTCAATCTCCCAGCCTTTGCGCTTTTTCTCGATTTTGGTGATGCCTTGATCGGCAAAATCGGTCTTCACGCATGCGACAATTTGTTCGGGAACGAGTTCGGCGGGCACACGGGTGTAGGTGGTGGAATGCTCACAGTCGATTTTTTTCCATTCAAAGCTGCGATTGAATTCGAGTTCCGTGCCATCGGTCAACTTCACTTCGTATTCGTCCTTTTTGGATTTCACCATGAGGACATTGGCTTTTGGAAAATAGGTCTTTGCAAATTCGGTAATAGCGGGGGTGGGGTCTTCGGTGATGGGGTTGGTGCTTTCAATGACCGTTTGTTTTTCGGTGTTGTTGGCCATTGCGTTGGTTGCGCCGAAGCAAACCAATGCTGTAAAAGCGGCGATGATGGCTAATTTTTTCATCTTTTTTCGGTTTGTTTTAGTTGTTATTAATGCGTTGGTTGGTTTGTCTCAAAGGTTTTGGCTGTGCTTGTATCGGTCATCAGCCATCGGTTTTATTCTTTCTTTCCACCAAATTCCATCAGATAGGCTTTCAGAAATTCGTCGATGTTTCCGTCCATAACGGCTTGCACATTGGAAGTCTGATGGTTGGTACGGTGGTCTTTCACCCGGCGGTCGTCAAAGACATAGCTGCGTATTTGGCTTCCCCATTCGATTTTCATCTTGCCCGCCTCAATCTTGTTCTGCTCTTCCATGCGGTGGCGCATTTCGCGGTCATAGAGTTGCGATTTCAGGAGGCGCAGGGCGTTTTCCTTGTTCTTGGGTTGGTCGCGGGTCTCGGTGTTCTCTATGAGGATTTCCTCTTCCTCGCCCGTGTAGGGGTCTTTGTATTGGTAGCGCAGGCGCACGCCCGACTCCACCTTGTTCACATTCTGACCACCGGCACCGCCGCTGCGGAAGGTGTCCCACGAGAGGCGCGACTGCTCCACCACAATCTCGATGGTGTCGTCGATGAGCGGTGTGACGAATACCGAGGCGAACGAGGTCATGCGTTTGCCTTGGGCGTTGTAGGGACTGACACGCACCAGTCGGTGCACGCCGTTCTCGCCTTTCAGGTAGCCGTAGGCGTATTCACCCTCAAGTTTCATCGTTACCGATTTGATGCCGGCGTCGTCGGCTTCAAGCAAATCGCTGATGGTAACTTTATATTTGTGTGTTTCGCCGTAGCGCATGTACATGCGCATGAGCATTTGTGCCCAGTCTTGGGCCTCGGTGCCACCCGCGCCTGCGTTGATTTTCAGCACGGCACTCATTGGATCGGCCTCTTCGCGCAACATGTTCTTAAATTCCAAGTTCTCCACGATTTCAATCGTGGCGGCGTACTGACAATCCACCTCGTCTTCGGTGGCTTCGCCTTCCTTGGCGAAATCGAAGAGTACGCTGAGGTCGTCGTAAGCCTGAACTGCTTCCTTGTAGCCGTTGAGCCAGCCCTTCACTTCGCGTACTTTCTTCATCGTGGCTTCGGCGGCCTTGGGGTCGTTCCAAAACTGTGGGTCTTGTGTCTTTTCTTCTAATTCTTGGGCTTCAATGGTTCGACGATCCACGTCAAAGATACCTCCTCAAGGCCTCAATCCTCTTACATAATTCTTTTTGTTGGTCAACTGTGATCATATTAATTAAAAAGGTGTATGTTTTCGGGCTGCAAAAATACAGAAAAGTTTTGATAATGCGAAGTTAGATGTCTGGAGTTTTTGTGGTTTGTCCATCGTTGTATGTTTTTGGACTTAAAGGATAAACATGGCGTAAATTTTGGAATTATACTGAAATAGCTTGTAGTTTTGTGGAGAATATCATCTGCCCACCCACGACGGGAAAGGAGTTGATTTGTTAGTTGAATTACAAGACGGTTATTTCGCTTTCAAAATCAAGATGGTGGAGCATGTAGATAAAACCGATGCCTGACATCTCATGGGCTTGGAATCCATTCTTGACAAGCCGTTGCTTCACGCTTTTTTATTGTCGAACGACTTGGAAACCAAGCAATTTACGGATAAAATCACTGCCGTCAATGTAACGGCGTTCCTGAGTTGAATGGAAATTTGTGCATCGGCTGTAATATTTCCCTACCTTTGTTGTCTAACATAATGAACGTTGCAACGAAACTAACGCATTATGAACAATGACAAAGAGCATCGGTTTGAACTTTTGGTGCGGCAGCACAAGCGGACCATTTACACGGTGTGCTATATGTTTTCCAAAGACAAGGACGAAATCGACGACCTGTTTCAGGAAATCCTCATCCGGCTGTGGAACGGCTTCGACAATTACGAAGGTCGCAGCACTGCGCAAACTTGGATATACCGCATTGCGCTCAACACGGCCATCAACCAAGACAAAAAGGAACGCCGCCGCATTGAGACCGTTCCGCTGACGGTGGACATCGACCCTTACGAGGCGGACGACCCTTCAACCCATCAAATCCGTGAGTTGTATGACCGCATCTCGCGCCTCGACCTCATCGACCGAAGCTTAATCCTGCTTTGGCTCGAAGGGGTGAGTTACGACGAAATCGGAGCGATTATCGGCATCACGCCCAACAATGTGGGGGTGAGGCTGGCACGCATCAAGGACAAATTGGTGAAAATGTCGAAAAATCAATGAAAGGAAATCATTATGGAAAATCAGGAAAACAATAATTTAAGCGAACTCGACCAACTGAAAGCGCAGTACGAAACGCTGAAACAAAAGTTTGACGAACAGGAAATCGTCAATGAACGGATGATGAAGTCCGTTGTCCAAAACAGCACCGAGTATTTTACGAAATACAGGAAGTCGCTACTGATAATCTATCCCATTCTTGCCGTTTTGGGATTCGTTTTTCTCGCACATTATGTGGGTGTGTGGGCGCTTGGTTTTTACTTCTTTCTTTTTATGGCAATTGCAACCGTTGTGGAACTTTGGCTGACACGCAATGTGCGTAAGCAGGTGGTGGAAAATTCCGATTTACTCACACTTTCCAAAAATATGAAGAAACTGAAAAATAGTTATGCCATTTATGTCGTATTGTTTTTGGTCGTTTTTGCGGTTTTCATATTGTTTGCAACAATTATGCGTCAATTTTCCATCTATCAGTCTGTAACGAATGAAATGATTATTAGTACGATGTTTATTATGTGCGTGGCAGGTATGGGGTTGCTGATTGCGGCGGTTTTGATTTATTATTACTTTGTGAGCCATTGCAACAATGTGCTTAGGCAAATTGATGCCCTTACCGAAAATCATATCGTTAGGAATAATCGTTCGTTTTGGCTCATCTTGGGTGCGGTGTCGTTGTTGTGTGTCATTGGTGCGTTTGGGCTTTACAAAGCGTATGACCGTGTTGAGTATGTGCGCTCCGATACCGATTTGTCGAGTGAAGGCAAGTTGGCGATTTGGGAGATTTATGCCGATACAACTGTTTTCGAAAAAGATGTTCCCGCCTTTATGGAACAATGGCAACAAAATGATTCTCTTGTTCTTATGACAGGAAAGCAAGGGCAAGTCTTTATGGAAATGGAAGGTCTAAAAGTTATTTCAAGGAAAGAGGAAGAAAAGCAACAAGTAAAACTCTATACGCTGAGAAAGACTACACCCGAAGGTCCTGTCATCAGTTCGGCGGTACTGGGTGGAAAGCCGATGGTGGAAGAAGTGAGTCACGGTCATTTCAGGAACAGAGCCTCTGAGAATTTAGGTGTGTTTGTGTATCTGACACCTGATGCCGCCCAACTTTGGTCGGATTTCACCAGAAAGGGAGCAACGGAAAAAACAAAGTGTCGTGCAGCCTTGTGCCTCGATGGAGTAGTTTATCAGGAATGGATGATTACGGGAGAGATTTCCTTGGGGATGTTTTTCGTAATGAACAACTGGACAAAAGACGAAGTGAAAGCCTTCTGCGAACGTATAATCAGGCAGTAGAGACGGTGCACGCACCGTCTCAAATTCGGGTTGGTTTATTGTTGGAGACGGAGCACGCTCCGTCTCTACAAACAAAAAAAATCCAAAAAATCTCATTTTTTTCTTGACATATCCAAAAAAGTCGTACTTTTGCAGTGTTCTATTAAACCAATACACCGAAACAAAAATAATCTATCATGGAAAACATTTCAATTATTGATTCAAACTGCAACAATTCAGTTTCATCACCATCATCCATGCCAAAAACTCCTAAAAATCAACTTTACCAACGCCTTGGCAATGTGAACAAGCGCATTTTTTTGCTTTTTGCACTTATCGGGTGCTTCATTGTGCCTGCCTTGGCGCAGAACAAGATTACAGGAACCATCGTCGAGGAAGCCAACAGCAAGGTCATTCCTTTTGTCAATGTGGGTTTGTTCCGTCAGGCCGACAGTGTCTTCGTGAGCGGTGCGGCTTCCGACGACAAAGGCCGTTTTGAACTTTTGGCTCCCAATGGCGACTATCGCTTGGCTGTGTCAGCCATTGGTTTCCAGACCTTTGAGCAGATGATGACGGTGAAAGGCAACCAAGACCTTGGCCAATTGAAACTCAAGGAAGGTTCCATCCAACTTAACGAGGCGGTTGTTGCGGAGAAACGCCCGCTTTTTGCGGTGGAAGGGGAGAAAACCATGTATAATGTGGCAGAAGACCCCAGTATTCAGACGGGTACGCTGTCGGATGCCTTACAGAATGCGCCCGGGGTGCAGGTCGATGTGGAAGGCAACATCAGCCTGCGCGGCACTTCGAGCGTGGAGGTGTGGATCAACGACAAGCCTTCGCACCTGAGCAGTGAGAACTTGAAAACCTATATCCAGCAACTACCGGCCAACAGTATCGACCGCGTGGAGGTCATCACCAACCCCTCGGCGCGCTACGGTTCCAAAGCCGACGGTATCATCAACATCGTAACCAATGCCAAGGTGCAGAAAAACGAGTTCTTCAGTTTCGGCGTGAATGCCTCCACAAATCCATACATAGGGCCTTGGGCGTCATACGTTTGGTCGAATGAGAAGTTGACGGTCAATGCCTACATCAACGGTGGCTATTCCCATTGGAAGGGCAACAGAAGTGTGGAACAATCCTTGTTCACCGAAAATGGCCTCCTTGCCAGCCACGAAATTGCTTCGGGCAAATACAGCAACAAGGGTTTCAATACGGGTGGTTTCTTTAGTATTGATTATGAGATAGATACGGCTAATAGCTTGAATATTTGGCTCAGCGGATGGCCGAATTGGTACAACAATACCAACAGCACTTCCTTGATTAGGGAAACATTTCTGGACGACACCATCATCACTTCCATTACGGAAAACATCAGTGCCTTCAACCGTAGCTATTTTGCCAATGGCGGCGTGTACTATCAGCACAAGTTCGACAACAAGGGCCACAACCTATCCGTCAGTGTCAACGGTATGGGTTGGGGTGGCAGCAATGGCGGTGAGGTCAGTAGGCAATTCAGTTTGCCTACGGAATACACCCGAGTGAAGAAACAGTACGGCGAATACGGTTCTATGGGCGCGGAGGCCGAAATCGTTTACAACCGTCCTTATTCCGAAAACGGCGAGATTTCGGTGGGTTTGAATTCGGGCTACGACCCTGAAAAGCAGTATCTTGTAACCGACACGATTGCCAACGGCGAATGGGTGAGCGATGTTTACCGTTCTTATGACGCCAAGTTCACCAATCTGAACAATGAGCTGTTTTTCACCTTGCAGCACAAGTTCGGTGGCTTTACCGTAAAACCCGGTATCCGTTTTTGCAGCGAGTTAGTGAGCGGTGAATATCCTTATACCTTCCCTGAGGATACCACCAATTATGACTTCACCAAATCCTTCTTCAGCTTGCGGCCATCGCTGCACCTCTCGTATCGCACCAAGTCAATGCACAACCTCAGCCTGAGTTATACCCGCCGTATCGCAGCCCCCGAGGCAGAGCAATTGAGCGAGTTCCCCATGTACGACGAAGACAACTACAGCAAGGGCAATCTCGACTTGGAGCGTATCTATACCAATGCCATCGAAGCGGGTTGGACCAAATATTGGAACAACTTCGGCTCTGTCGGTCTTTCGGCCTATTATCGCGGCAAGACAAATGAGGTGAATATGATACAACTTTCTCAATATCACTGGCTTTATGGGCGTGTTGTGAACTATTCCTATCCTGTCAATGTGGGGCGCAGTTATACGGCTGGCTTGGAATACAACATGATGTACCGTCCGAGTGGTTTCTTCAACCTGCGTTTCTATGCCAACCTTTATGACTCTTATATCTGGACGGAGTATAAAGGGAAACCCTACGAATATGACAAGTGGTCGTACAGTTTTCGCCTGAACATGTGGGCCAAGCTCTGGAACAAACTGGAGCTGACGGCCTCGGGCTATTACAGTTCCCCGACACAGTCCCTGTTCAGCGAGCGTCATGCCCGATACGCCATCAACGCGGGTTTGCGTGCCGACTTTTTCGACCGCAAGATGTCGGTGTATGTCAACGCGAACGACATCTTCAACTGGAATAGCTTCGGGCAGTCGAACAGCAGCCCTGATGTGCAATCCTCTTCCAATTTCAAGTACAACAGCCGCAGCATTTCCGTCGGTCTCACTTTCCGTTTCGGCAAGATGGAATTGGAGCAGCGGGCCCGTCAAGGAACCGATGGTTCGCAAGGAGCCCCGCAAGGTATGGGCGGAATGTGATTTTGAACGGATTTTTTACGGTCATACAGTTTTTTGTTCTTTTTTCACCACAAAAAACTGGGATTTTCGCCCCAAATTGCCGATTTTCGCCCCAAAACCCTCGTTTTGGACACATTTTTCGCACGGCTTGGCATGTTAGCGTACTTTTGCAGCGTTTTTCAAACTGAAAACGAGTTTTATTTAATCGACAACGAAATGAAAATTATTGGAACAGGAAGCGCACTGCCAAGACTTACGGTGACCAACGACGATTTGGCCACCTTTTTGGACACCAACGATGCGTGGATTACTACCAGAACGGGAATTCAATCCCGTCACCTCTTATCTACTGAAGATTTGTATGACTTGTCCGTTGACGCCGCCAATAAGGCCATCCAAGCGTCTGGGCTGCGTCCCGAACAAATCGATTTCTTCTTGGTCTCGAATGTGGCCAACCGTCACGTCACTCCGGGACTGAGTTGCATTGTGCAGAAGCGTATCGGCCTCACTTGTGCCGGCCTCGACATCAATGTGGCCTGCGCTGGTTTCGTGTACGCTCTGATGCTTGCCGAAGGCATGATGAAAGCCGGTCGCGCCAAGAACATCCTCATCCTCTGCGCTGAAGAACCCACCAAATATTGCAACTGGGAAGAAAGAGACTCCAGCGTGCTGTTTGGCGATGGCGCTGGTGCGGTGGTGCTGACCGAGGGCAATGCCTTCAAAGATGTACATCTCACCATGATCTCCGACCGTGATGTGTTGTATTACGAACGCGGCTTGGAGAAAACACCTTTTGAAAAGAATTATATCAAAGGACAGCCCTTAGTGATGAAAGGCAAAGAACTGTTCCGCACGGCTGTGTCAAAGTCGGTGGTCGACATCGATGCCGTCTTGCAACGCCAAGGATTACAGTCCTCGGACATCAACTATTTTTTGTTGCACCAAGCTAACAAACGCATTATCGAAGGCATTCGCAACATTATCGGCGGACCTGAAGAGAAGTTCCCGACCAACATTGAGAAATACGGTAACACCTCTTCGGCCAGCATCCCGCTTCTTTTGGATGAAATGCTGAAAGAAGGCAAGATCCGCAAAGGCGACAAGATTGTCATGAGTGCCTTTGGCGCAGGATTTGTGTCGGGTGCCTGCTTGTGGGAGTGGGATATGTGATAAAAAAAACTGCGAGGCGGACTAAGTCCCGCATCTCGCTTCAAATTATTTAATTCAGGAAAATAAACTATTAGAAATATGAGCAATAGAAAAGTAGTAATAACAGGCATGGGCGCTGTTTCGCCGATTGGCAACGACCTTGCCACCATTTGGGATAACCTGATGAAAGGTTATTGCGGCATAGATTTCATCAAATCGTTCGATACCACCAACCTTCCCGTTAAGATTGCCGCCGAGTTGAAAGACTTCAATCCTGAGGCTATGGGTGTGGAAAAGGCTTTCGTTAAGCGCAATGACCGTTTTGCGGTTTACACCTTGGCCGCCGCCTATCAAGCCATGCAGGGCAACGAAGACATGCAGATGGATCCCTCACGCTTGGGTGTGTATGTCGGCTCCGGTATCGGTGGCTTCGACACCATCATGAATGGGGTCACAAGCTTTAATGAGGAAGGTGCACGTTGGATTTCGCCCCTCATGATTCCGACCATGATCGCCAACATGGCTTCGGGCAGTGTGGCCATCCGCTACAACGCCCAAGGCCCCTGCGTGCCTATCGTGACGGCTTGCGCCACGGGAACCCACTCTATTGGCGAAGCCTATCGCGCCATCAAGCACGGCTATGCCGATGCCATCATTGCAGGCGGATCTGAGGCGGGTATCAACCCCGTTTCCATCGCCGGCTTTGCCAATGCCAAGGCCTTGACGAAATCGGAAGACCCGCTCCGCGCTTCCCTGCCGTTCAACAAGAACAGGGGTGGTTTTGTCATCGCCGAAGGCTCAGGTATCCTTCTCCTTGAGGAATATGAACACGCCAAGCAACGCGGTGCGAAGATTTATGCTGAAATTTGCGGATACGGCAACTCGTGCGATGCCTATCACAGCACGGCTCCGCGCCCCGATGGCACCACCCAAAGCATGGCCATCAAGCAGGCACTGGAAGAAGCCCAGTTCAAGGCTGGCGAGCGCATCTACATCAACGCTCACGGCACAGGTACTCCCATGAACGACAGCGGCGAGACCTTGGCCATCAAGATTGCGATGGGTGAAGAAGAAGCCCGCAAAGCTTATATCAGCTCCACCAAGTCAGAGATGGGTCATGCCCTCGGCGCGGCAGGTGCTATCGAGTTGATTATTAGTGTAATGGCGTTGAATAACGGAATTATTCCGCCCACCATTGGCTTGGATGAGCCCGATCCGGAATGTGACCTCAATTACACACCGAATGTGGCCGTCAAAGCCGATATAGACATCGCCATTTCCAATTCATTGGGCTTCGGCGGACATAATGGGTGTTTGGCCATCCGTAAAGTGAAATAAATTGACATGGGACAAAAAGTTACAAGCTCGTGGCTCGAAGTCCCTCCTCAAACAACAATTTGAATGTTCAATAATCAATAACTCAACAATACAATGACAAGAGACGAAATCAAACAGTATCTCCCACACCGCGAGCCTATGCTCTTGGTCGACGAGATGACCCTCGACGAAAATCATGTGGCGCATTCCAAGTACCATGTGACGGGTGAAGAATTTTTCCTGCAAGGCCATTTTCCGGGCGAACCCGTTGTTCCGGGTGTCATCCTTTGCGAAATTATGGCCCAAAGTTGCGCCCTGCTGATGAAGGATGACCTCATCGGCAAGCTGACCTTCTATACAGGTATCGACAAGGTGCGTTTCAAGAACAGTGTGAAGCCGGGCGACACTGTTGAGGTGGAAGCCACATTGACTTATCACTGTGCCAACATCTACATTTGTTCGGCCATGCTTAGCGTGGGCGGCAAGATGTGCGTCAAGGGCGAATTGTCCTTTGCCCTGCTGCCTGATACGAGAGATAAACAGTAAATACGAATTTTGAATATTAAATCTGAAATTTGATATTTATGGCAACGATTCAAGATAAGGCGCGGGCATTTATCTCTACCAAGCTGAATGTCAGTGAGAGTGAGGTTACGCCAGAGAAGAACCTTTTCAACGATTTGGGTGCCGACTCGTTGGATTTCGTGGAGCTCTCCATGATCTTGGAACGCGAATTTAACCTGAAATTTGCCGAGGCCGACACCGAGAAGGTCAAGACCGTTGGCGATATGTACGAACTGATTGAACGATACACCAAATAGTTATAAGGCACGAGACTGCGGGACAGGTGACAAAAATCTCCCGTCCCAAAGTCCCCAGTCAATACTGAAAAACATTGAATTTTAAATCTTTAAATCTTAACTCTGAAATGGGACTTTTAGACAATAAAGTGGCTCTGATTACGGGAGCCGGTCGTGGCATTGGCAAGGCCATCGCCATGCGTTTTGCCCAAGAAGGCTGCAAGATTGCCTTCACCGATATCGCCTTGAACGATGTCGTTATGGAAACCGAAAAGGAACTGAAAGCTATGGGCGTTGAGGCCAAAGCTTATGCCTCCAACGCCGCGAACTTTGAGGAAACACACAAGGTGGTTGATGAAATCGTCAAGGACTTTGGCCGCATTGACATCCTCGTCAACAACGCGGGTATCACTAAGGACACTGCCCTTAAGCGCATGACTGAGGACCAGTGGGATGCTGTTATTAATGTGAACCTCAAGTCGGTGTTCAACTTCACCAAGGCCGTGCAGCCCGTCATGTGGAAGCAGGCCGGCGGCAGTGTCATCAACATGAGCTCGGTGGTGGGTGTTTCGGGTAATGCCAACCAGTGCAACTACTCCGCTTCGAAGGCCGGTATCATCGGCTTCACCAAGAGCGCGGCCAAGGAGATGGGTTTGCGTGGTATCCGCCACAACGTCATCGCCCCCGGCTTCATCGTTACCGCCATGACCGACGCCCTGCCTGAGGATGTCCGTAAGGCTTGGGAGAGCCAAATTCCATTGCGGCGCGGTGGAACGCCCGAAGATGTGGCCAATGTTGCCCTCTTCCTCGCTTCCGACCTCTCCTCGTATGTTACGGGTCAGGTCATCCACTGCTGTGGTGGTATGAATTGCTAAGAAGACATGGGACTGCGAGACTTTGGGACACGGAACAATGTCGCCTAAGTTTCCTGTCTTGAGAATATTTTGAAAACGATTGCAGATGAAAGTGCCTCGCGTGTCGGGGCATTTTCTATTATTTCTTGTTGAACGCCTCCAAAACCTTTGCCGAATAGGTCTTGGAAACGGGAATTGACTCCAAGCCCTCGCGCTCGAAGTCGATGACGAAACCGTCGGTCTCATTGTGGAGCACGCTCACCTTATTTATATTGACGATATAGGAGCGATGGCATCGCATCAAACTGCTGGAATCCAAGCAGTTGTCTTCAATTGTCTTCATCTTGCAGCGCAGCATATAGCTCGCAATGGCACCGCTGCGTTGGTAGAACACATTGATGTAGTTGTCTTCCGCCTTGATGTAATACAGGTTGTCGAGCTTGACGGACAGCTTCAAGTTGCCGTTGTTGTCCATCAGGTTGATGATTTCGGTGTGCTCGGGCATTACTTCATCATCCGACTCCACGGTATCGCTCTTGGTGAGCATAAGTTTCTGGCGTGTGTCCTGCAACAGCATAATGAGGTCGGTGATGGTATAAGGTACCGCCAAGGCAATAAAGGTGATAAGCAGGCTCTTGGCGAAGATATAGGCGAAGCTGTAGTCCGTGGCCATAATCTGGAAATAGGATATGCAGGTATGGAAGACGGCAATGAGCACGATCTCAAGGAACAGCCATAGGATATAGACCCCCATGGGGAAATGGCGCAATCTCTTGACAGCTAAGGTCATCAGCACGCGGCTACAGGCCAAGAAGAAAGTGCCTATGCCGACAAAAGCCACAGTGTTCAAGAAGCGGCTGTTGGCTCCAAGCTCGAACCACGAAGTATCGGAGAAGGGCGTGTAGGCCGTCAGAAACACCAAAGCGAACAGAGTGGAGATAATCACATTCAGCGACTGACCGACAGGTTCTGTCAGACACTCAGGGGTTTGCGTTATCAGTCGTTTTGGGAATCTCATAGATGTTCGTCAAAATTCGCGGCAAAGATACAAAAATAACTGAATTGTGATTTTGGGATTGCCTTTGGCAAGATTTTTTGAAAATCTAATCAAAAATCCGTCAATGCTTGTTTTTCTAAGCCTTTAAAATGGGTTTTTATTCAGTTTTCTCGCGAAACAATTTCTTTCAAAACTTCCCACACCAAAGAACCTTCGAAGCCTTTCTGCATGGCATAGGCGGCCAATTTGCGCTTTTTCTCGAAATCGTTTTCCGCCTTTACGGTCTTTGACTTTGCCTTGAGGGTGTCGATGAGCCGTTGGCGATAGACTTCTTCGTCAGTCTGTCCGAGAGCTTCGTCGATAAGTTCCTTGGCGATGCCTTTCTGCATGAGGCGGAAACGGATTTTGTTCATGCCCCAGCCGCTTTGGTTGACCTTGCCCCTGACAAAACTTTTGGCAAACCTTTCATCGTTGACGAAACGGTTATCCAACAGATAATCAAGGATTTTGCTTCTTTCTTCTTGAGGGAGGTCGAAAGTTTTCAGCTTGTCGTGCACCTCTTTTACGCAGCGTTCCTGATAGGCGCAGTATTTGGCCATTTTGTCAAGAATCTGGTCGGGGGTGAGCGGCTTGGCAGGACTTTTGGGCATCAGCAGTCGATTTTGAGGTCGCCTTCTTTAATCCATCCCATCTGTCTCATAATCAGTCCAAAGAGCCATGTGAGCACGGCGGGCAGGACGAAACACACCAATGCTATGCCGGTCCACATGTTTGTGCCGCCGTTGGGCATGGCGGTGTAGATTCCGATGGGGCCGACGAGGCCGCAAGTTCCCATGCCGGAGCCTATGGGGATGTTCTCGAGATGGAAGACACAGGTGGCGATGGGGCCTGTGATGGCGGCGGTGAGTAGCACGGGAATCCAGATACGGGGATTTTTCACGATATTGCCCATTTGCAGCATGGAGGTGCCCAGCCCCTGTGCTACCAGTCCGCCCCAACGGTTTTCCCTGAAACTCAAGATGGCGAAACCGATCATCTGGGCGCAGCAGCCGGCCGTGGCAGCGCCTCCAGCGATGCCGCCCAAGCCTATGGCAAGGCAGATGGCTGCCGAACTGATGGGCAGGGTGAGCACCATGCCGATGACGACGGAGACGATAATGCCCATGAGGAGGGGCTGCATTTGTGTGGCGTTTTCGATGAAAGTGCCGAGCGCGGTCATCACTTTTTGGATGGGCGCACCGATGAGATAGGCCACCAACACGCCGCTGATGATGACTACGGCAGGTGACACCAAAATATCGACTTGGGTCTCCTTGTAAACCATCTTGCCCAATTCGGCGGCGGCGATGACGGCGACATAGGCACCCATCGGGCCGCCCAATTCGTTGCCGGCAATGCCGACGGCGATGGCACTGAACAGCACCAAGCCTTCGCAACGCAATTTATAGGCGATGGCAACAGCGATAGCAGCACCGGTGGCGTCTTTGGCGTATTTGGCGATGGTAGCGAAAGCCTCAACGCCCGTCTTGTCGCCCAAGGTCTGAAAGATTGTTCCAATCAGCAGGGAGGCAAAGAGGCCCAAAGCCATAGCACCAAGAGCGTCGACAAAATAGGCCTTCCATGTCATGTCGACGCCCTTGCGTTGGCAAAAAGCTTTGAATTTGCTCATGCTTTTATCAGAACTCAATGCCTTCGATACCGTTTTCTGTCATCAGGTCGGACAGTTTGGTGTCGGAGTCATCGACGGCGGCAAGGCAGTTGGTGACGACACGGATCTGATTGGCGGGATAGAAAGCCATCAGGTCTTTGGTGGTCTCAAAAACACAGTAGTCGGTGGCGATACCGCAAATGTCGATGCCTTCAAAGCCTTTTTCCTTGATGACGGAACTGAGTTTTTCTCCGCTTTGTGCATTTTGGAATATGCTGAATTCCTCTTTTTCGGCGAGGTCGCCTTTTTGCATGTAATAGACGTTAGGGATGTTGGGCATGATGGTTTTCAATGCTTCCTGAAGGGCAGGGTAAACCTCCATGCCTTCGGTGCCTTGCACGCAGTGAGGCGGGAATATGCCACCTTGTTCTATGAAAGAGCTGTGGTTGGCGGGGTGTGCGTCTTGTGTGACGATAATCCATGAGTAGTCTTTCCATGCGCCTTCATTCAAGGCCTTGGCGAGATAGTCCATGGCGGCAGGACCGTTGGCGGTGGCTAAGCTGCCCGTGGTGAAGTCAACCTGCGGGTCAACGATGATGAGCAGGCGGTTGGGAAGTGCGACTTCCTCAACAGCAGCTTCGGTCTCGGTTGCGTTGTTGGCTTCTTTGTTCTTTTGGTTGTTGTTGTCGCAGCCGGTAAAGGCAATGGCGGCAAAGAGCACGATGGCTCCGAGCAAATGTTTTTTCATATTCATAGAAGTTTGAAAATTTGCTGCAAAAGTACGCATTTTTGTTGTTATATGACAAACATTAGCTCTGTGTCTGGCCCGAAAACGACCTCAAACTGGAAATAGTTACGCCCATCCTTCTTGATGTTGACCATGTAGGTTTGTCCCGACTTCAGGTTTTCGATGGTAAGGTCCACATGGTAGCCGCAAATGCAGTCGGCGAACGAATCCTCATATAGGAGGGAGAGGGAGATGTTTTGTCCTTGTGCGATGGTTTCATGCCAGATAGTGTCCGTTCCACAGAAGAACGGCGTGTTCGTAGTGCTGATTTTCAGCTTTGTTTCGTCAACGGCGGTAACATAAATCGTGTCGTTCCAGTCTTCATGGCGCACTTCTTTTGTGTCTAAGGTGATGCCGTTGCATCCTGAAACGCAGAAGTCGGAAACTTTGGGCGATAAAGCCGCTTTCTTGTTGCATCCTCCCAAGGTGAGGAATCCAACGACCAGAAGTGCCGTTAGGGCGAGAATGATGTTGCTTAATTTTTTCATAACTTTGAAAAGGGACTTCTAATGATACTTGATTTTCATGTTTTGGGTTGTCAGAAAGCCGAAGTCCCATTAGGGCAAATCTTTCAACTCGGTGCAAAAATACACTTTTTTATTCTATTCTGCAAGTGTTTTGTCCATTTTTTTGTTCAGCCATTCCGTTTTTCAACCGAATAACTTCTTGATCCAATCCGCGTGCCCGATTCTTCTCAGTGCGCTCTTCACCCACTCGCGGTTTTCGGGCTTGTACCAGAAGAAAAAGCGTTGCTGCGCGAGTTTTTCTTCCTTGGTTTTGGCCACAAAGACCGGCTCAAGCGTGTAAGGATCGTAACCCGAATAGTAAATCTCGGTGGCCAAGGTCATGGGGGTGGGGGTGAAGTCCTGTACTTGTTCCAGACGATAGCCTAAGGCTTTGGTTTTCACGGCCAAGTCAGCCATGTCTTCGAGGTAGCAATCGGGGTGCGAGGAGATGAAATAGGGGATGAGTTGCTGGTTCAAGTGTTCTTTCTCGTTGATGAGGTCGAATTTCTTCTTGAGCAGGGCAAACATCTCAAACTTGGGCTTGCGCAGGAGCTTCAAAACGGCATCGCTGGTGTGTTCGGGCGCTACTTTCAACCGTCCGCTCACATGGCGTGTAACCAATTGACGGAAGTATTCGTCGTAGCCCAAGGCCTTGTTCTCCTCAGGCGAGCAGTCATGCAAAAACAAGTCGTAGCGTATGCCCGAGCCGATGGTGGCTTTTTTCACTTTCGGGTTCTTGTCCACCTCTTTATATATCTCGATGAGCGGGTGGTGGTCGGTGTTGAGGTTTTTGCACACGGTGGGTTGCAGGCAGGTGGGTCGGGCACATTTTTCGCAAAGGCGTTCGTCTTTGCCTTTCATGCGATACATGTTTGCCGAAGGTCCGCCCAAGTCGCTGATATAACCTTTGAAATCTTCCATCTCGGTTACTTTTTCCACCTCTTTTAATATGGACTCCTTGCTGCGCGAGGCCACAAATTTGCCTTGATGTGCCGAAATGGTACAAAAAGCGCAGCCGCCGAAGCAGCCACGGTGCAGGTTGACCGAATGCCGTATCATCTCGTAAGCGGGAATCACGCCTCGCTTGTTGTATTTCGGATGTGGCAGGCGGGTGTAGGGCAGGTCAAAGGAGGCGTCAATTTGGGCTTCAGTGAAAGTGGATAAAGGAGGGTTGATTATAAGTCTTTGGCCGCCAATGTTTTGAATTAACCTTGCTGCATGTTTCTTGTTGGATTCTTCCTCGATGTGGCGGAAATTGGAAGCGTATTTTTTCTTGTCTTTCAGGCAGACCTCATGCGAGACGAGTTCGATGGTATCGCCCTCAAAATCTGGTAGGGGTTGTTTTTTGTCTTGCAGGAAGAAAGTTTGTTGTATGCCTGTCATTTTGTTGACATTCATGCCATTTTGTATGGCTTTGGCGATTTCCACCATGGTGATTTCACCCATGCCATACACGCCCATGTCGGCCTTGCAATCGGACAAGATGCTGGGTTTCAGGCAGTCGTCCCAATAGTCGTAATGTGTGACACGCCTTAGCGAAGCTTCGATGCCGCCTACGATGACAGGCACATCGGGGTAGAGTTGTTTGAGGATGTTGCAATAGACCACGGTGGCACGGTCGGGGCGGAAGCCCGCCTCGCCGCCGGGCGTGTAAGCGTCGTTGCTTCGCAGGCGTTTGTTGGCGGTGTAGTGGTTCACCATCGAGTCCATGCAGCCTGCCGACACGCCGAAATAAAGTCTCGGTTTCCCGAACTTCTTGAAATCGCGTAGGTCGTCGCGCCAATTGGGCTGTGGGATGAGCGCCACGCGGAAGCCTGCGTGTTCCAAAACCCTTCCGATGACGGCTGCCCCAAAAGCGGGATGGTCGACATAGGCATCGCCGGTAACGAACACCACATCCACCTCGTCCCAACCGCGAAGGTCGGTCTCTTTCTTGGTAATGGGAAGCCAGTCGAGAAGGTTGTGTTGCATGGTGTGTTCTATCGAAAGGCAAAAATAGGAGTTTTATCGCGAATACAAGCAAAACTCCTATATATTATTGATTGCCGGTGAAAAACTATCTCACATGAAATCCCTGTCCGTTGGTTTCCAAGCCCTTGAAATAGTTGTATTTCTCTTGGTCCAAAGGATAGTCCCAGCAGCCCAACCCGTGGTGCATTCTGCCTCCAAAACCAATCTTGAACTTGTACAACCCATACAAGGGATGATTGGCATCGGGGCCGGGCGAAACACCGAACATGTCGTATTCATTGCACCCCATAGCTTTCGACATCTTGATGGCTTCCCACTGCAAGGCGTATGTAGCCATGCAGTTCCTGTTGACCGACGAAGAGGCACCATAAAGATAGGATCCGCGTTTCCCTGTGATAATCAGGAACATGGCGGCAATGGGCTTGCCTTCGTATTCAGCCAGCAAAAGATGTACATCGGCCGGCGACAACCCTTTGCAGGAACGGGCGGAAAAAACGGTTTCAAAATAACTTATATCGTTCAGATACAAACTGTTTCGCATAGCCGTCTCCTTATACAACTCATACCACACATCAAGGCTTTCCATGCCCATAGACCGCACTTCAACGCCTTTCCTTTGAGAAAGATGGATGTTGTAACGGGTTTTGGGCTTCATGCGCATCAAAATCGTATCCAAATCGTCCTGAAGGTTGATATAAATGGTGCTCGACGGCAAGATGTTAAACTGCGCCTTCTGGAAGTTCCAGTTGATGGTGTTGCAGTTGAACCTCAGGTTTTGCAGGTTCATATCGGGCAGCGCCTGAAAAATGCCGTTCTCATCGTAACAATCGGGGTTGTTTGCCCAATACGATTCCCAACTCAAATCGTAACGGATCAGGATACAATTCTTGGGAAGAAAAGGGCGGATGCATTCCGATATTTCTTCGAGAAAAACACCCTGATACTGCTCGTCCGGCTCCAATTCGGGTCCATAGGGCACGTATGCGACCGACATGTCGCTGCCGAGATGACGCACAATGACCAAGAAATCGGAATGGATGTACTTGTCGTATTCCACATTGGCAAACAGATCCGATTTCCTCGACTTGAAGTCGATGGCGATGGGACTGGCGCCTTGCTTTTTCTTCACAAGCGACCAAAAGGAGGTCTGCTGTACAATAGGGGTTTTGTAGAGGTCTTCCACCTCTTTTCTATAAACATTCGTAAGCATGTCGGAGGATTATTGTCAACAAATCATATCTCGTTTACACCTGTGATGTAAACTTTAGGAAAACGATATGCCGTTGATAGGGATTTCATTGCAATAAAATAACCTGAATTCGGCTGCAAAGATACCCAATTATTACATACAAAACTGATTTTCCGATAAATAATGTCGCTTTCTTCCTAATCGGTATGTTTCCGCCATGCCGTTTCATTGGTAACAACCTATTGCGACTTTTCAACGGCTTTCCGACAAGTAAGATTTATTTCTCTTTTTGCTTCTTTATCTCAAAAAGAATTCCGACCTTTACAGCCGCAAAAACCAAATGCAATTTGTAAATCAAATTATTATAAATCAATAATATATGAGTAAGTTCAACGATACAATGAAGGTAATTGGCCAAGCTTTGGCCGGCAAAAAGTTCTGGGTCGAGTTGCTGATCATGACTTTTGGCATGTTCATGACCGGTGTTTGTGTTTACTATTTCCTTGTTCCCAGCAAGCTGATTGTGGGTTCCATTTCCGGCTTGTCCATCGTGCTGACCAACATTTTCCAAGGTATGGGCGTCAGTATCAGTTTGTCAATGATGATTTCGATCATCAATGCCATCCTGCTGATTTTGGCTTACCTGCTGATTGGCAAGGAGTTTGGCCTGAAAACAGTGTACTGCGCCATGATTCTCGGTCCCATGACCAAAGTCTGCGAATGGATTTATCCTTGGGAGAAACTCGCCACGGCCAACGAATACCTGTCAAAAATGCCGGGCGCTGATTCAACAGCGGTTTATCAATCCGTGATGGGTAACCCATGGTTCGACCTTCTTTGTTGTGTGCTGATTTTGAGTGCGGCACAGACGCTGATGTTCTCCATCAACGCTTCTACCGGCGGTTTGGACATCTTGGCCAAGATTGTCAACAAGTACTTGCATTTCGACATTGGCAAGTCGGTGAGCGTGGCGGGTGCTATCATCTGCCTGACGGCTTTCGCCATCAATCCTTTCCAGATGGTGGTCATCGGTCTCATCGGCACATGGATCAACGGTATCATCGTCAACTATTTCACGGCCAACCTCAATAATCGGAAACGGGTTTGTATTGTGTCGAAAGATTATGACCGTATTCGGCGCTTTATTATTGATGATCTGAATCGCGGCTGTACCCTTTACGAAGTGATTGGCGGTTACACCAATGAGAAGTCCATCGAATTGGAGGCCTTGCTGAAAAAAGATGAATTTTCGGCACTGATGGAATTCCTTAGTAAGAACGAAATCAAGGCGTTTACTACTGCTGGCAATGTCAGTGAAGTGTATGGATTGTGGGCAAAAGATCGACACCGCACACGAAAACACGCAGAAAGGCGTTAATATAAAAGTAAGATTGTTTTTTTCATGGTACCGCGGCTTGGAGCAATCCAGTCGCGGTTTTTTTGTTCTATCCTTGCTGGTTATTGGGGAAATTCTTATTTTTGCGCCTTTGTTAGTGACCCGAAAGAATGGAAAAACTGTTGGACAAGTTCCTGAGATATGTTTCCGTAGAAACCACCTCTGATGAAAACTCCGAATCACAGCCCAGCACCGCCAAACAACTGAACCTGTTGAAGATGTTGCGTGATGAGCTGCAAACACTTGGCATTCAGGCCGAATTGGATGAATACGGCTATGTGATGGCCTCCATTCCCTCTAACGTGGATAGAGAGATTCCGGCCATCGGTTTCATTGCCCATGTTGACACCTCTCCTGATGCTTCAGGTGCCAATATCAAGCCTAAGATTATTCCAAATTATGACGGTGGCGACATCGTTCTAAACGAGGAAAAGAACATTGTCCTGCGCGTTGCAGAATTTCCTGAAATGCAACAATATAGGGGTCAGACGATGATTACTGCCAACGGCACGACCCTTCTCGGCGCCGACGACAAGGCGGGCGTGGCCGAAATCATGTATGCCGCCCAGTATATGATGGAACACCCCGATTTCAAGCACGGCGAAATCAAGATTGGATTCACGCCGGATGAGGAAATCGGGCGCGGTGTGGTGAAATTTGATGTGAAGAAATTTGGAGCGAAATATGCCTATACCATGGACGGCGGTGAAATCGGCGAACTGGAGTATGAAAATTTCAATGCCGCCGCCGCGAAGATCCATATCCAAGGCAGTAACATCCATCCCGGTTACGGCAAGGACAAGATGGTAAATTCAATGCTTATCGCTATGGAACTCAACGGAATGTTGCCCGTGGAGCAGCGTCCACGCTTCACGCAAGGTTATGAAGGATTTTTCCATCTGACCGAAATCAGCGGCACGGTGGAGGAGACCAACTTGACATACATTATCCGTGACCACGACCACACCAAGTTTGAGGAGAAGAAGGCCTTGATAGCTGCGGTGGCCGATTTTTTGAACAAGAAATATGGTGATGTAGTGAATTTGGAGTTGAAACACCAATATTACAACATGCGTCAAAAAGTGGAACCACATTTCTTCATAGTCGAAAAAGCGATTAAGGCGATGGAAATGGCCAACATCAAGCCGAAAGTGCAGCCCATTCGTGGCGGCACCGACGGCGCCAATCTTTCGTTCATGGGCCTGCCTTGTCCCAACATTTTCGCTGGCGGTCATAATTTCCACGGTAAGTTGGAATATGTGCCGCTTGAGAGCATGATGAAAGCCTCCGAGGTGATTCTGAATATTGTCACTTTGTTTCAAGCAGAGGATTGATTTATAACAGATTAATATGAAGTCACTACCTTTAAGCAAACGGCAGAAAAACATCACTTTGGCAACGGTTATTTCCCTTGCCGGCGTGTTGTATGCCCTCATTTCTTTGGTCAACCATTATCTTTTCAAGACCTACGCACTCGATTTGGGATTTTACACCCACATCATGTATGATTATGCTCATTTCCGTATCGACGACTGTTTTATGTTCAGTTGGGGGCCGCGTAGTGTTTTGAGTGACCACTTCGGCCTATACCTAATGCTCCTGTCGCCTTTGGTCTATGTGTTTGGGAGTTATACCTTGCTTGTCGTGCAGATTGCAAGTGTCTTGCTTGGCGGATGGGGCATTTATAAATTGATATGCCTCTATACAGATGACAACCTGTTGCCTGTTTTAGCGATGGCCACTTTCTTCTTCTCTTTTGGGATTATCCATGCACTCTCTTATGATTACCATTCCAATGTGCTGACATCCATGATATTGCCGTGGCTGTTGTATTACTTGAAGCGAGGGCGTTTTGGGCTTGCAGGCTTGTTTGTGGTACTTTTCGTCATCGGGAAAGAGAACATGTCGTTGTGGCTTTTCTTCATCGCCTTGGGCTTGATGTGGGACTACCGCAAGAACAAGAAGACGCTTTGGTATTTGGTGGGCTATGCGGCTTTTTCTATGGCTTATTTCTTAATTATCAATATGATAGTAATGCCTGCCTTGGGCAGTTCGGGGGCTGGTTTTTCGCGTTATGCCCATTTGGGCGACAATTATCTTGACATAGCCAAGAATTTGCTGCTGAATCCGGGAGAAACCTTGCGGCTGCTGTATGCCAACACCAGTGGATCGCCGAGCTTCGATGGGGTGAAAGAAGAGTTCTATCTTTGTGCCTTGGCCACAGGACTGTTGCTTACATTATTGAAACCCAATTACTTGATTATGCTTGTTCCATTGATAGGGCAAAAAATGTTGGCTGTCGATACTAATTTTTGGGGCATTTCTTTCCAATACTCTGTGGAGTTTATGCCCGTTCTCATCATCTCTTCTTTTTTGGTGATTGCCAAGTTGAGGAAGCAAATGTGGCGGTTGGTCTTGTCGGGTGGCTTGCTTCTATCGGTGCTGCTTACCACTTTTTACACTATCGGTGTGCCCAAGTCGACAGTTTTTCTTGACCAGCTTTGTGTCTATCAGGGACGGCATTACGAGCAGAAAAAGTTCGATGCGCGCTATGCTCGCGAGCTTATCCGCCAAATTCCCAACGATGCCACGGTATGCGCTGCTTCAATGTTTGTTCCCCATTTGGCCATGCGAGACTGGATTGAGGATTTCGCATGGACCACCAATACGAGTGCGGAATATGTGCTCATCACAGACCATTATTTCGGTTTTTCGAGGAAAGGCAAATTAGTATTCGGCAACCGCGATGAGTTTGAGGTGGTTGACACCGATGGCACTGTGTTCCTCTTGAAACGGATTCGGGAGTAGATTTAAGGGCGCATATAACGGCAGATAAAATAGGGGTTCACTTCTTGGGAGTGTTCTAAACGAAATCCACTGTTTTCCAAGTATTCGTGTAATCCGTTGATGGGTAATGATTTGTGGTATGCAAATACGATTTCGGAATACGGTGTCAAGTCAGCACTGGGATAGCTGTAGTCGTAATAATAGCCTTGGCCGTGCAGGTAATTTTGGAAGACATAGTAGTTGGTGGGTTGGCTTTGTGTGAGGAAGATTTCGTGGTTTTCGTCCAAATAATAGGTGAACTGTTTGTCGAAATACTCTGGCAGGATGACGAGGGCGTTCCTCTTTTCCTTAGCTTCAACCAATTGATTTACAATGGCTTTAATCTCTGGGTGATTTCCGCTGAAATGTTTGGTCGAACTGTTGGGCGAACAGGAAACGACCATCGCTAAGGCAAAAGCTCCCATGAGAGACAGTCCGAGGACCTTTCTTTTGGGAAGCAAGTATGTGCAATAGGCGGCCATGGAAAGATAGAAAACGGGAAAAAGGAAATAGAAATACCTGTCGAGGAAAAAACCGGTGAAGTAGGAGAGGACGAAAGAAACGAGCAAAGGGAATGCCCAAAGCAGGCTGAGGATGGAGGTGCTACTGAAGGTGTGTTTTTTCTGCAAGATATTGATTATCATCTTGATGAATGTGGCAAACAAAAGAATGATGGCCAATACCGTCGTGACGGGGACATTGCACATACGCCAGAGGAAATCGTAAAGGGCTTCGGGGTTTGTGGTCTTCTCAATCCAAGTACCATGTAGGCCAGAGTCAAAAAAGCGCGTGAACAACACGGGAAACATGGGCGCGAACAAAATGATGAGCGCGGCGGCATGAATCAAGTAAGATTTCCAGATTTTTTCTCTTATCGGTTTGACAATCAATGCAATGAGAAATTCCATCACGATAATCCAAACAGAAAGGTAGTGGCCGTACATCAACATCAGGTTGACAAGGGTTAACAGAACGAATTTGAAGCGTTTAGGCTCATTGATGGCACTGATGAACAGCCAAACCGAACTCGCCGTGCAAAACCCGATAAGGCTATAAACGCGGCATTCGTGGGCCATATAGATGGAAAATGTTGAGAAACAATAATACAGGGCGGCTGCCAGACCTGCGAACCGATGGATATGCCTTTCTCCGAGAAAATACAGTGGGATGATGGTTAATGCGCTGAAAATAAGGGATAATGAGCGGATGGCAACTTCAGAGATACCAAAAATCTTGGTCCAAAAATGTAGCAGCAGCTCCCAAAGTGGTGGATTGTCGCCTTTGCAAAGCAGGCGCACGATGTCGGGTAGGCTTTGCAGCGACATGTAAAGGGAGAAACTTTCGTCGCCGCCAAGGTCAGTCTTGCCCACGAACAGCACCCGAAGCACGGTGGCTACGACAAGCAACAGCAGGCATTCTATGAGGGCTTGGCGGCGACTGGGTGTTTGTAGTGCGTTCATGGCTCGGTGGTGCTTTGTTTGGCGGCTTTACGCTCGGAGATTAATTCGGAGATGTTGGGTTGCATGTAAATCAAGCCTTTGCAAGCGTAAACAAAGAAGTTTTTGGCAGGTTTGCCGCCACGCTCGATGGTGATGGTGTCGATAAGTTCAATGGTCTCGAAGCCGCTTGGATAAAGGACCTCAGGGTTTTTCAGATAGCGGCTGTCGGTCAGAAACCAGAAGTCCTCGCCTTTTTTGAAGCCACCTCGTTCCTCATTGATCCATAGGTATTTATGCAGATTGTGCGGCCATCCCAAGCCCATCACTTTCATGTTCAATGGGCGTGCCACATAGTAGTCCAAATTGGCTAAAGGAAACCATTCATCGGCTACAATGCCCGCTTCCGCTTTCATCATTCCCTCAGCGATTTTCTGTTCGCGCAAGGCGGCAAATTTGGTCTCCAATTGTTTCCAACCATACATGTCGAGAGTGAAATCATTGCGCCCCAGCATTTCAGGCTCAGTATGTCGGTCAAGAGGGATGAATCCCGTCTGGATTTCCACACTGCCCGCCACGACAACAAAAAGCATGACGCTTATCGCAGCAATAATGCTTTTGGGAAGTCTAAACATACCTTTTTGGTTCGGTTTTTTGTCTCTTAACATACAGGCTGCCAAGATGATAAGTAGATTGTAAGCAGGCGCGTTCCAGTGCGGCAAGGTGGGGCGTGTCAATGAAATGGCCAAGAAAGCCAAAATTAAAGGAAGAGCGGAGCAAAGCACAAGGCGCTGTGTGGTTTTTCCTATGCTAAGGCTTCCCTTGAATGCGGCAACGACCGCCACGATTGCCAAGACAAAATTCACGGGGTTGTTGTATAGAAACTCTCCTGCCAACTCCGTCCCGAAGGCACTGAGATTGAGGGTTCCGCCGCCCACTCGCTCGCCATGAAAACTGAAACTGATGAAGTCGTATTGCAGGTTCCATTTCAGGATGGGCAAAACGGCGACGAAGGAAATGAGCAAGGCACAATAGAAAGCCCAAGTTTTGAGCGGCCTGCGGTCGAAAATCAGGATGTAGAGCATCATCCCGACCCAAAGGAAAACGCCAGAGTATTTGGAAAGCATGGCCAAGCCTGCAAACACACCGAATAAGACCAAATAGGAGACCGAATGCTGTTGGGTTGGTAGCCGCTTGAAATAGAGGATGGCCATCCAAAACGCTAGCAGCCAAAACAACATCAGCGGTGTGTCGGGCATGATGAAGATGCCCGTGATGACGAAGGCATAAATCGAAGCAGTGTAGAGCAATGCGGCGTATAAACCTGTCTGAGCGTCTTTTATCTCTTTCCCAATGCGGTATATAATATAGGTGTTGGCAGTCATAAAGACAACCGAAGCCAAACGGATGAATAATTCGCTATCAAACAATAAGTTAAGGCTGAATAGTTGAATCACCCAACCCACCATAGGCGGATGGTCGAAGTGGCTCCAGTCGGGGTAGAGAGCATAAGTCCAGTAATAGACCTCATCGTTTCCGAACTCCATCCAAGCGGCCAAAGCACCTCGCACGAGGGCACTGATGGCTAAAAGCCAAACCATCGTCCGTTTGATATTCAGTTCTTTGGTTTGCATACTCATTCGGCTCGTTTTTCTTTCATTTTCTTGATGAGGTACCAGATAAGGGCCGCGAAAGCCACGACATAAACCATCCAATAGAGGCCGGTTTGCGCGTAGTTGATACTGTCTAAACGGCGGTCCTCCACGCTGGAAGAGGGATGACGGGTAACGGGATTCAAATAAAGGAAATTTCGTCCGTTGATGTTGATTCGTGTCCGCACATAGTGGTCGTCTGGCTGTATAACATAATAGGCCGTTCCAACGCCTTCCTCGGTTTTCAGCACCTTGCCGCCTTGACCGATGAACTGGACTTGGTTCATGGTCTCTGCTGAGGTCTCAATAAATAAGGTATCGCCGACCAACTGCGCTTGGGTCAGATAGTCAAGGGCTTGGACTTCCTTTGCTTTTTGTTCGAGTGTGAGGGGGAAATAGTAGTAGTTGTCGAACTCCACGGCGTAGCACAAGCCTTTGTCTAAAGCATGGTAGATATGTTTTGGAGTAAGGTCGGGCGTGTTGACCATAGTCAGGTTGCGGCACACCTCGTGCACATTGGTGATGTTGTGCGTGTCGTCGTCGCCGAGGGCATACACGCGATGTCCATTGGAAAGGGCCATGTCCCAGTGTTCCATTGCGTTGCCATAGGGGTTGAGTACCTCAAGAAGGCGGTAGTTGCTCAACAATTGCATGTCGCTTACCTTATAGCCTTTCGTAAACGACGCATGGGCAGGCATGACAAAACGGCTCCTTTCGCCCAACTTGTTGATCATGTGCTGCTTCATGTTGAGGTTCTGAAAGAAAGGGAAGTCGGGCCAATACACCGACTCGGCTCCAATGCAGATTTGGTGCGTCTTGCGGATGAGACCGTAACCGTGTTCGTATGCAGGGATATAGTCTTCTCTGTCGGCCCCATGCGGGTTGATACTCATGTAGTCCGAAATGCCGTAATGGTCGTAGCCCAAGGCCCGATACACGCTGTCAATGTCCCTTTCCTTGCTCTTTCGCCCGTTGGTCAAACCGGAATATTTACGCGAATGGCAATGGAAATGGTACTTCTTCCATTGGTCGGGCTTCATGTCCTGATAGGGGTTGTAAAGGTATTCGCCGCTGAAGGGTTTCGGCTCTTTGAAACTATAGGTGGGCACGGAGAGATATACATACAATATCAGCAGCAGCAAAGCAAAGCCTATGCCCGCCATCACCCTGACAATATATAGCCAAAAGCCTTTTTTATGATTCTTGTTTTGCATTCGAGAGGTCGTTATCGGCCTGCAAAATTAATGGAAAAAAATGGAAAGCCAAAAAAGATGGTTGTTTTTTGTTGAAGAACGTCTTTCAGAAAATATAAAATCGTAAATTTGCAGCCTAATTTGAAATCATTCTTAATAAGAAAAAAATGGAGTCAGATCCGAAAGACAATATCATCAGCGAAGTCACAAGCAAAGAATATGAATATGGATTTGTGACCGACATCGAGACCGATTTCGCGCCAAAAGGCCTGAACGAAGACATCGTCCGCCTAATCTCCAAGAAGAAGGAAGAGCCGGAATGGCTATTGGAATTTCGCTTGGAGGCCTTCCGCCATTGGCAGACCTTGAAACAGCCCAATTGGGCGCATCTCGACATTCCCGAAATCAACTATCAGGACATCATATATTATGCCGCACCACGCAAACGGCAGCAGAAGCAGAGTCTCGATGAGGTGGATCCTGAGTTGTTGGCAACCTTCGACAAACTCGGCATCTCCTTAGACGAGCAAAAGAAACTCTCAGGCGTGGCCGTTGACGCGGTAATGGACTCGACCTCAGTGAAGACGACCTTCCAAGACACGCTCTCCAAACACGGTGTCATCTTCATGTCGTTCAGCGAGGCCGTCAAACAGCACCCCGACCTTGTCAGGAAATACCTCGGCAAGGTGGTGCCTTATACGGACAATTTCTTTGCCGCGCTCAATTCGGCGGTGTTTAGCGACGGCTCGTTCTGCTACATCCCGAAAGGTGTGCGCTGTCCCTTGGAACTATCCACTTATTTCCGCATCAATGCTGCCAATACAGGCCAGTTTGAGCGCACCCTCATCGTGGCTGATGAAGGCGCGTATGTGAGTTACATGGAAGGCTGCACAGCGCCGCAACGCGATGAAAACCAGCTTCATGCCGCTATCGTGGAAATCATTGCCGAGACTGCTGCCGAGGTGAAATATTCTACTGTTCAGAACTGGTATCCGGGTGATAAGGAAGGCCGTGGCGGCGTGTATAACCTCGTCACCAAGCGTGGGCTTTGTCGTGGCGACCGCTCCAAAATCTCATGGACACAGGTCGAGACGGGATCGGCTATTACGTGGAAATACCCAAGTTGTGTGCTGATGGGCGACAATTCGGTGGGTGAGTTCTATTCCGTTGCCGTAACCAACAACTACCAGCAAGCCGACACGGGTACCAAGATGATTCATTTGGGCAAGAACACCCGTAGCACCATCATCTCGAAAGGCATCTCCGCAGGTCACAGCCAAAACGGCTACCGTGGCTTGGTGAAAGTTGTCCCAAGAGCCGAAAATGCACGCAACTACTCGCAGTGCGACTCGCTGCTGCTCGGCGACCAATGCGGCGCGCACACTTGGCCTTATGTGGAATGCGGCAACGAGTCGAGCATCCTCGAACACGAGGCTACAACCTCGAAAATCTCAGAGGATCAACTGTTCTACTGTCAGCAGCGCGGCATCCCAACGGAAAAAGCCATCGGATTGATTGTCAATGGCTACGCCAAGGATGTGCTGAACAAACTGCCCATGGAATTTGCTGTTGAAGCACAGAAACTGCTGTCAATAACTTTGGAAGGTAGTGTAGGCTAAAATGGAAATATTTGCTGAAATATTATATGGTGATTGTGCGGAACAATTAAAGTATCTGCCTGATAACTCAGTGGATTTGATTGTTACATCACCGCCGTATGCCGATCAGCGAAAGAATACTTACGGTGGAGTTTCTGTAAATCACTATGTGGAATGGTTCCTTCCTATTACAAAGGAATTGTTGCGAGTATTGAAACCCACTGGAACATTTATCTTAAACATCAAGGAAAAAGTTCAAAACGGAGAAAGAAGCACGTATGTTCTGGAACTTATTCTTGAAATGAGAAAGCAGGGATGGCTATGGACGGAAGAGTTCATTTGGCATAAGAAAAACTGCTATCCTGGAAAGTGGCCCAACCGTTTCCGTGATGCATGGGAAAGACTTTTGCAGTTCAATAAGAGCAAGAAATTCAACATGTATCAGGATTCTGTAATGGTACCTACGGGAGATTGGGCTAAAACAAGGCTTAAAAAACTAAGCGAAATAGATAAGATGCGTGATAATTCCAAAGTTGGAAGTGGATTTGGCAAGAATATTTCTAACTGGGAAGGGAGAGATAAGGCTTATCCTACCAATGTTCTACATCTTGCAACAGAATGCAGTAACAAGAATCACAGTGCGGCTTTTCCTGAATCATTGCCAGAGTGGTTCATCAAATTGTTTACGAAAGAAGGCGACACTGTTTTGGATCCTTTTATGGGCAGTGGAACAACAAATTATGTCGCTCAGCGAATGCATAGGAATAGTATTGGAATAGAGATTAAATCAGAATATTATCAACAAGTTAAGGAACAGTTGCAGTCATGTGGCTTACTGCTTTTTGAACAACCTCAACCTTATGGAAAAGAATCTAATAATTCAGGTGAAGAACTATGTGGAACAGAATATAGATCAGTTCCACCAGAACCGTATAAAAAAAGTAGAAAACTTAAAACTAAAGACCATACTAAGTAAAAAGAATCCATATCTGTTCAAAGCGAAGTATAATGTGACAGCCTATGATATATTGAAGTCATTGGCCGATGCTTTTCTGTCTTCCGCCGAAGAAACTGTTTTTGGTGACTGGATGGAAGGCTTGGCTATATTTGTCAATCAACAGGTTTATGGTGGTTGGAAGTCTTCCGCAAAGGGCGTTGATTTAGAGTTTGATAAGGAAGGTGTCCGTTATATTGTTTCAATAAAATCAGGGCCAAATTGGGGAAATAGCAGTCAGGTCAATAAACTCAAGGAAGATTTTAAGTCTGCAAAAAGGACTTTACGAACAAGTAAATCAAATCTGACCATTGAAGCCATAAACGGTTGTTGTTACGGTAAAGACAATAACCCGGATAAAGGTGATTATATAAAGTATTGTGGTCAGGATTTTTGGTATTTCATTTCAGGAGAAAAATCGCTTTATGTTGACATTATTGAACCATTGGCGACAAAAGCGAAAGAAAGAAATGAGGAATTCCAAAAGCGTTATGCTCAAATGATCAATGTTTTCACCAAGGAGTTTATTGATGAGTTTTGTAAGGAAAATGGTGAAATAGATTGGGAAAAACTGGTAAAGTATAATTCGGGAAGTGTTTCATTAGAAAAGCAATAATAAATGTCACAAGCGATCCGCTCAAATAACCTGCCTTTTTGGTTGCTCCTCATCGGAATGTTCCTCATTTTGGTGAGTGGCAGCCTGTTGACCGAAGGCATGTTCTTTGATGGCGTGACCTATGCCTCCATCTCGCGCAACATGGCGGAAGGGCAGGGGACATTCTGGAATCCGCACTACACGCAGACCTTGTATCCCGAGTTCCGTCAGCATCCGCCTTTGGCCTTGGGCTTGGAAGCCCTCGCGTTCAAGGCTTTGGGTGACTATTGGTGGGTGGAAAAGGCCTATTCCGTGCTGACTTTCCTTCTCACAGCTTTGCTAATTGGGTTGATTTGGAAACGTACCACCAACAACCTCCGTTGGGCTTGGCTTCCGCTGCTGTTCTGGTTGGCCATGCCTTTGGTCACTTGGTGCGCCACCAACAACATGCTTGAAAACACCATGTCGGTTTTCGTGCTGTCGTCGGTTTATCTGATGATTATTAGTTATCAGCGCAACCATAAGATTTGGCTGGTTTTGTCGGCCTTTACCCTGCTTATGGCCTTTCTTTCCAAAGGATTCACGGGGCTGTTTCCCTTGGTGTTCCCCGTCCTGTATTGTATCTTCGATCCAAAGCGAAAATGGATTAAAGGACTGATTGACAGTCTGTTGCTGTTGATTTTCGTAGCGGTCTTTGCAGGTGTCATGTTCTTGGTGTTTCCGCAGTCTTTTTCTTATTTTAAAGACTATATCCAACTCCAAGTCATTGGCGGCGGACTGCACGAAGCCACAGCCTCGTCAAGGTCGTACATCGTTTTCAGCCTGTTGCAGCAATTGATAATTCCGTTTCTGATGGCCATGACACTGGTAATCTGCAAAACCAAAAGCAAGGGCAACCAAAAGGTCTTCGAGTTCCCGACCGACAAGGCTTGGTTCTATGTTTTCTTAGTTTTGGGTCTCGCGGGCGTGCTGCCCATCATGTTGAGCGTGAAGCAACGGGATTTTTATATGCTGGCTGCTTTGCCTTTTTTTGCCTTGGCTTGTGGGCATATCACCATTTCCATGATTAACACATTGATGTTGAGGATAATGCCCAAAGTGCGCAATTGGATGACAAGGGGAGCGATAGGAGCCGTGTTGATAGGGCTTGTACTGAATATCACTCATATTGGGGAATACGGCCGCGATGAAGTGTTGATTGAAGATGTGAAAAAGCGGATGGCAGAAGCGGATGGCAAGAATAGTATCGAGATTTCATCTGAAGAATACACACAATGGGCTGTTCATGCTTATTTTATGCGTTATGGAAAAATCAGCCTGAACCCAAACCAAATAACTGAATATGAACAATTGAATAATTAAATATCATGTTACTGAATATCAAAAATTTACATGTCTCCATCGGAGGCAAAGAAATCCTAAAAGGATTGAATCTGGGTGTCAATGAGGGTGAAACTCACGCCATTATGGGCCCCAACGGAACTGGGAAAAGCACCTTGGCAGCGGCCGTTACAGGGCGGGAGGGCTATGAGATTACCGAGGGTGAAATCTGGTACAAGGGCAAAAACATCGTCGGGATGTCGCCCGAAGACCGCGCCAACGAAGGCATCTTCCTAAGTTTCCAATATCCTGTCGAGATTCCCGGCGTGAGCATACAAAATTTCATCCGGACTGCCGTCAACTCGAAGCGTGAGTATCAAGGACTTCCGCCTATGAACACTGTCGATTTCATAAAGATGATGAAGGAGAAGCAGGCCATGGTGGAAATCACCGAAAAATTGCAGAACCGTTTCGTCAATGTGGGTTACTCAGGTGGCGAGAAGAAGAAAAACGAGATTTTCCAGATGGCCATGTTGGAACCCAGCCTTGCCATCCTCGACGAGACCGACTCTGGTCTCGACATTGATGCACTGCGCATTGTGGCGCATGGTGTCAACCAGCTGCACAATGCCGAGAATGCCTTCGTGGTCATCACTCACTACCAGCGTCTGCTCGACTACATCGTCCCCGATTTCGTCCATGTGATGTATGACGGACGCATTGTCAAGACGGGCGGCAAAAACCTCGCCCTCGAACTCGAAGAAAAAGGTTACGAATGGATTAAGGAACTTTGATTATGGCCAACCAACTTATCATAGCCGCCAACCAAAGCCGCGAAATCATTGAGTATGACGATGACGCACACTTGTCGGCAGAGCCGAGGGCTTCAGAAATCGTCCTTAACGAGAATGCCAGCCTTGAGTTGTATGTGCTTCAAAATGTGAGCAACGAGGCTTCCATGCAGCGGGAGTTCAAGATCAGGCAGCTGGCCAACAGTCGGCTGAAAATTGTGTTCATCACCTTCAACAGTGGCCATATCCGCAATACTTTTCATGTGGATTTGGACGGCGAAGGTGCTGATAGTCAGGTACACGGACTCTATCTCATAGACAAGACCCAACGTGTAGAGAACTACCTGAAAGTGAACCACAATGTACCTAATTGCACCAGCAACGAGAAGTTCAAAGGCATCATCGACGACTCGGCCTCTGCGGTGTTCAACGGTCATGTTTATGTGGCTCCGAATGCCCAAAAAACCAATGCCCAACAAAACAACAGTAACATCATCCTTACCCCAACGGCCAAAATCAACAGCCAGCCGTTTTTGGAGATTTATGCCGATGACGTGAAATGCGCTCACGGCACTACCACGGGCCAACTTGACCAAGAGGCCATGTTCTATATGCGACAGCGAGGCATCAGCAAGGCCAATGCACGGATTCTGCTGATGTATGCCTTTGCCGCAGAGGTGAGCAACCACATCGGTAATGAGATGCTGCACGAACATATCGACGACATGATTAAGCGCCGCTTGCGGGGCGAATTGTCGAGTTGCGAAACCTGCGTTTTGCGCTGTAGCCACCCGAAGGAATACAATTTTGACATTGATTATTCGAAAATATGACTATGGCTAATGGCCACTTCCTCAATATGTTGAAGTGGCCATAGTCAAGGATGTTTTTAGAAAACGGTGAAGTTTAACTACGATGTTAAGTATTAAAGAAATAAGAAATCAATTTCCTGCCCTTGACCAACAGGTCTATGGCAAACCCTTGGTTTATCTCGACAATGCAGCCACCACGCAGAAGCCATTGTGCGTTATTGAGCGTGAGCGTGACTATTACCTGAACGAGAACTGTAATATCCACCGTGGGGTGCATTACCTGAGTCAGAAGGCTACTGAGGCCTACGAAAAAGCCCGTCAGACCGTGGCGCATTTTGTCAATGCCAAGGAGCCTCGTGAAATTGTCTTCACCCGAGGCACTACGGAGTCATTGAACCTACTTGCCACTGCCTTTGAGCATCATTGTATCGAAACAGGCGACAAGGTGCTGGTCACGGCTATGGAGCACCATTCCAATCTCGTGCCTTGGCAACAGATGATACAACGGCACCGGGGGCAGTTGCTCGTTGTGCCGATGGACGATAAGGGGGTGTTGGACATGGAACAATATGAAAAGCTGCTGAAGGAAAGCCCGAAGGTGGTGTCCATCGCGCACATTTCCAATGTGTTGGGTACTATTAATCCCGTGAAGGAAATGGTAGCGATGGCACATCAGTATGACATACCTGTAGTAATTGACGGTGCCCAGTCCATTGCCCATCATTCTATTGATGTTCAAGACCTTGACTGCGATTTCTTTGTCTTCTCTGGCCACAAGATGTATGCTCCGATGGGTATTGGCGGCTTGTACGGCAAGGCGGAGTGGTTAGAGAAGTTGCCTCCCTATCAGTTTGGCGGCGAAATGGTTGACACGGTGAGTTTCGAGAAAACCACTTTCAATGTGTTACCTTATAAGTTCGAGGCGGGAACGCCCAATGTGGGGGCAGCTTTGGGCTTGGAGGCCGCTGTTCAATTCCTGCAAAGCATTGACAGAAAAGCAGTTGAAGAGCATGAGGCGCAACTGTTGCAGTCTGCCATAGGGCAACTTTCGGATATTGAAGGTATACGGTTCGTTGGAGAGGCGGAACAGTGCAGTGGTCTGGTGTCGTTTGTCATTGACGGCATTCACCCTTACGACCTTGGCACCATCATCGACAAGATGGGCGTGGCGGTGCGTACGGGACACCATTGCGCTGAGCCGGTGATGACACGTTTCGGAATCCCTGGTACGGTGCGGGCTTCGTTTGCCTTGTATAATACGATGGAAGAGGTGGGCACTTTTGTCAATGCGGTGAAGAAGGCTGCGACGATGCTGCGTTAGGCGTTTCTATAATTTCGGCCTCTGTTGACGGCTCTTCTGCTTTCTTGTCTTCTTTCTCAACAGTTTCCAATGTGATTTTTCCGTCCTTCAGCTTGATTTTCTTTTTCAATCTGATGGGCGCAATAATCAGCACAAGCAACGCCTCAAGGGCATATTTCGTCATGGGGATAACCCCAGTCGTTACGACTTGGAAAACGATGAGTAGGATGGAGGCAACCACAAAGATGGCTTTGCCGTGGATTTTCTTTCTGAATATTTGTATCAAACTGAATACCAGCAATATAAGTAGTAGTAATTGGAGAATCGGGATGAGAAGCTCTGATTGGTCTTGCTGGAAGGTTGTTATTTTGTAATAGTAGTGGTCAATGTAATATTGACTGAAAACAATTGTGATGATGGCGAAGATGAGCAGCAGCCCGTAATAGGTGATGGCGAAACTGGCCGCCAACTTCATCAGTAGTGTCATCTCGGGCTTTAGGTTAAATATCTTTCCTTCGCGCTGTTCCATGGTCATTCGGGGTTTTGTGTTTGTTGCAACATCTCTATGCGTTTGAAATGAAGGTAATACAACAAGATAAAGATGGCGGTGAGCATCAGGTCGGAGAAAAATGGAGATGGTTTTTGCAGGGGGTAGACATACATGGATTTGTCAATCAACATGCAGATTTGGGCGATGGCATAGATATGGAAACCGCGCTTGTCGCCTCTGAACATCCTAATGACTCCCATCAACGATGCAATGAACAACACCATCAGAATGAGATAGAATTTGGAATCGATTTGGTTGACGAAATACATCGCCTCGCTCATGGCCTTGGCGAAATCTCCACCTAAAATGGAAAACGGTTGCATCATCTCCTCGAATTGCCCATTGTTGAACAATTCGGTTATTTGTGGTTTCATTATTAGCGAAATCATTGAACTGAAGATGTTCCAACAGGCGTTTATGAATGACAATACAAGGAGGAAGGTCATTCCTACGGGGCGTTTTTTCTGATTGGTGGTTTCCATTCTATTTTTTTTTGTATGGCTGTCGTACCACGGCAGCATTTATTTGTATGGCTGTCGTACCGCGGCAGCCTATTATATTTGTAGGGCCATCACACCACGGCAGCATTTATTTGTAGGGCTGTCACACCGTGGCGGCGTTTATTTGTAGGGCTGTCGTACCACGGCAGCATTTATTTGTAGGGCCATCACACCACGGCGGCGTTTATTTGTAGGGCTGTCACACCGTGGCAGCCTTACCTGTGGCAGCCGTGATACGACATGCCGGCTGCCGTAATACGACAGTCCTACAGTGAATTATTCATTTTTCAAATCATCAAATGCCAGCGGATAGTCCTTCACGAACTGTACGCTCTTGGCAATTTCGGTGTACATCACCTTGTCGGTACGCACAAATTCCACCTGTTTGCGGTATTCGGCAACAAACTCTTCGATGATGGGTGAAGACTTCAACGGACGGCGGAATTCAAGTGCTTGAGTGGCGTTGAACAGCTCGATGGCGAGGACGCGCTCTATGTTCTCTGCCACGCGCAAAGCCTTCGTTGCAGCGTTGGCTCCCATACTGACATGGTCTTCCTGTCCTTGCGACGACTCAATGCTGTCGACTGAAGCAGGTGTGCAAAGTTGTTTGCTCTGGCTGACAATGCTGGCGGCGGCATATTGCGGAATCATGAAGCCGGAGTTGAGGCCGGGCTCGGCGACGAGGAAGGAAGGCAGATTGCGTTTGCCACCAATGAGCTGATAAATACGGCGTTCGCTGATGTTGCCCAACTCAGCCATGGCGATGGCTAAGAAATCTAAGGTGATGGCCAAAGGCTGACCGTGGAAGTTGCCGGCGGAGATGACCAGGTCTTCATCGGGGAAGATGGTTGGGTTGTCGGTGACGGCGTTGATTTCCTTGCTGAACACAGAGGCCACATAGTCGATGGCATCTTTCGAGGCACCATGTACTTGGGGCATGCAACGGAAGGAGTATGGGTCTTGAACATGTTTCTTTTCCCTGACAATCAGCTCGCTGCCCTTGGTGAACTCGCGCACGCGTTTTGCTGTGACGATTTGTCCGTTGTGGTGGCGAACCTGATGTACTTGGTCGAAGAAAGGCTCAATACGGCCGTCGAAGGCTTCCAAGGAAACGGTGCCGATGAGGTCGGCGAGATAGCTGAGGCGGAAGGCCTTCAGCAACACATAGGTGCCATAGCTGTTCATAAACTGCGTGCCGTTGAGCAGGGCCAGACCTTCTTTCGACTGTAAGGTGATGGGCTGCCAACCGAACTTGTCAAGGACCTGTTGCGACGGGACGATTTTGCCCTCATAATGCACTTCGCCCAAGCCGAGCAGCGGCAGCATGAGGTTGGCCAAAGGAGCCAAATCGCCGGAGGCACCGAGCGAGCCTTGGTTGTAGACCACGGGCAGCACATCGTTGTTGAAGAAGTCGATGAGGCGTTGGACAGTCACGACCTGCACGCCGCTATTGCCGTAGCTGAGGCTCTGCACTTTCAATAACAGCATGAGGCGGATGATTTCCTCGGGCACCATCTCGCCCGTGCCGCAAGCGTGCGACATGACGAGGTTTTTCTGCAAGGTGCTCAGGTCTTCTTTCGAGATGCTATGGTCGCAGAGGGAGCCGAAGCCGGTGGTTACGCCGTAGATGGGCTTCTCTTGGTTCTCCATCTTCTTGTCGAGGTAGTCGCGGCATTTCTGAATGCGTTGGATGGCGTCGTCCGATAAGGCCAGTTTGTAACCTTTGGTGATTATTTCATTTACCTGTTTGAAGGTCAATTCTTTGGATGAGATTTTGTGGATTTCCATATTGTTGATTGTTTAATCGTTTAATCGTTGTGTAGAGATGTGGCGTGCCGCGTCTCGTGAATATTATATTGTTGATTGTTTGATTGTTTAATTGTTGTGTAGAGCCGTGGCACGCCGCGGCTCTACATGGTCATTTCAATATTGTTTCTACCAATCTGTTTGCGCTCACGGTTTCTTGTGTGCCTTCCTTCATCCGTTTCACGGTGAATTTCTGTTCGGCCACCTCTTGTTCGCCAGCAATGACAACGATTGGTATGGCGCGTTGGTTGGCGTATTTCATCTGTTTCTGGATTTTGGCGGCATCGGGATAAATTTCCGCGTTGATGCCGTGTTTGCGCACTTGGTTGAGGTATTTCAGGCAGTATTTTTCTTCGTTCATGCCGAAATTGAGGAAGATGACCTTGGTGCTTTCCGACATGGTTTCGGGGAAGAGGTTGAGGCCTTCCAACACATCGTAGATGCGGTCGGCACCAAAACTGATGCCTACGCCTGAGACATTCGGCAGACCGAAGATGCCCGTCAGGTTGTCGTAGCGGCCACCGCCCGAAATACTGCCGATGGCGAAGTCCTTGGCCTTCACCTCGAAGATGGCGCCGGTATAGTAGTTCAGGCCACGGGCAAGGGTGAGGTCAAGCTCGGTGTCGATACCCAATTCCATGTTGTCTACATAATCGAACAAAGTCTCGAGTTCCTCAAGGCCTTTTTGTCCTACTTCGTTATTTAGCAAAGGCTTCAGTTGCGCGATTTTCTCTCGTATGTTTCCTTTCATAAAGAGGATGGGCTGTAGCTTATCGATGGCGGTCTGCCCCAAGCCTTTTTCGGCGAGTTCCGCGTTGACGGCCTCAATGCCGATTTTGTCGAGCTTGTCGATGGCAATGGTGATGTCGACCAAGGCATCCGACTTGCCGATATATTCAGCAATGCCCGCCAACACCTTGCGGTTGTTGATTTCCAGCGTTACATTGATTTTCAGCGCACCAAAAACCGCATCAACGATTTGCACCAACTCGGCTTCGTTGAGCAAAGAATCGCTGCCGATGATGTCAACATCGCATTGGCAGAATTCGCGATAGCGGCCTTTCTGCGGACGGTCGGCACGCCAAACGGGCTGGATTTGGTAGCGTTTGAAAGGGAAAGCGATTTGGTCGCGGTACATGGTAACAAATCTGGCGAAGGGCACGGTCAGGTCATAGCGCAGGCCTTTTTCGCTGATTTTGCCAGCTATCTTCGAGGATTCAAGTGGTTCGCCGTTCTGTTCCACGCCCGACATGAAGTCGCCAGAGTTGAGCACACGAAAAAGCAGTTTGTCGCCTTCATCGCCATATTTGCCAAGAAGGGTGCTGAGGTTCTCCATCGAAGGGGTTTCAATAGGCAGGAAACCAAAGCGTTTAAACACCGATTTGATGGTGTCGAAGATATAATTGCGGCGCACCATGACCTCGGGCAAGAAGTCGCGTGTGCCTTTAGGAATGCTGGGTTTTTGTGCCATTTTTGAAAATTTTTGCAAAAATAAGAAAAATGTCAAGAGGAAAAGAAAACCCTGACGAAAAAAGCAGGATTTGCTTTCCCCCTTTGACCGATGTCGTGAAGCGCAGACTCTCGTTCTGTCCTATTTCAGATGATACAAGGTGTGCGTTTTTGGTTTATTTGAGCTCAAACTCCTCTCCCGGTTCAGGGATGACGATGTTGTCCCATTCTTCCTTGCGCAGTTGTCGTTTGTAGAATTGTTGGGCTTCGATGTCGCCGTGCACGATGAAGGTCTTCTTTACCTTGCTTGGGTCTTGGCAGCTCAGGTAGTGGATCATTTCCTTGTAGTCGCCATGTCCGCTGAAGGCATCAATTTCGTAGATGTCGGCCAGCACGGGATGTTCCATGCCGAAGATGGAAACCGATTGCGGTTTGGGGTCAGCCAAAAGCTTGGCACCCAAGGTGGTCGGGGCGCAATAGCCGATGGCAAGAATGCTGTTTTTGGGGTTTTCGATACTGTTGGCAATGTGGTGTTTCACCCGTCCGGCCTCCATCATGCCTGAGGCGGAAATGATGATGCAGGGTTCCTTGCGGGCGTTGAGGGCCTTCGATTGGTTGACATCGCGGACAAAGGTGAGTCCGTTGAAGCCGAAGGGGTCGGGGTCGTATTCGATGCCGTCTTTCACATCATCGTTGAAGAGGTCGACGTGCATACGGAAGATTTCGGTGGCGTTGACGGCCAATGGGCTGTCCACATAGACCGGAATCTTTTCGGGCAGCTTGCCTTCGTTGTAGAAGTTGTTCAGCAGATAGACGATTTCCTGCGTGCGGCTTACGGCAAACGAAGGAATAATGAGTTTGCCGCGTTTCTCCACGCAGGTGTGGTAGATGATTTCCAACAACTGCTGTTCGGCGTTGGCGCGGTCGCTGTGGAGGCGGTTGCCGTATGTGGCCTCGGTGATGAGGTAGTCGCAATGCGGGAAAGGTTCAGGCGAGCGCAGCAGATAGTTGTGCTCACGACCGATGTCGCCCGTGTATCCGATACGGGTCATTTTGCCGCCTTCATCAATTTCGAGGACGGCGCAACCACTGCCCAGCAGGTGTCCCGTATTGTTGAATTTCACTTTTATGTTGTTGTCCAAATAGAGGTAGCGGTTGTAGCTGACGGTAACGAAGAGGCCTATACAAGCACGCGCATCTTTCTCCGTATAAATGGGTTGCAATGCGGGTAAACCCTGTTTGCGGCGTTTCTTGTTGAACCATTCCATATCGTTCTCCTGTATGAAGCCCGTGTCGGGGAGCATAATGCTGCACAGGTCCTTGGTGGCAGGGGTGCAGATCACTTGCCCACGGAAGCCCAGCTTGTGGAAATAGGGGATGAGGCCGCTGTGGTCGATGTGGGCGTGAGTGAGGATAATGTAGTCGATTTCCTCTGGGTCGACCATGATGTTGCGGTTGGCGGCATCGGTCTCGAGGCCCTTGCCTTGGAACATACCACAATCCAAGAGGATTTTCTTGCCGTGGTTGGTGGTGATGAGGTGCTTGCTGCCTGTCACTTCTTGGGCCGCACCAATGAATTTGATTTTCATAGGCTGAAATTTGCCCCAAAAATATGAAAAAAAAGTGAGGCGGCAAAAAAATGTCACCTAACTTTAGAATCCGCAGGTTCAAATAGCAAGTGCAAAAAGAGAAAGTTTAGTTGCATAACTCAAAGAACCTGAATTTAGGGTGCGAACGGAACTATTACTTCCATCAATTCATGGGAAAAAGCTTACGCAACCCAAGCAGCTCTTTACAGAGTTCTTGCTGTATCTTTGAAGCGCAAACGTTCTTTCCTACTCTGCCAATAAAGTTTCAGTTTGCATAGGTCTGTGTTTTGTGCAAATATAGCAAAGCATTCGTAAATGCGAATTTCTCAAACCAGACATGCTTATTGTATTTCGCTGATTAATAGCATTTTGTTATGATAAATGAAAACAAAACAGAAAATAATATACGAATGTTATAAGTTTCATATATACGAAAGTTGTATCTTTGTTGCGTAAAAAAACATGTTGGGTGGAAATCCCTTCGGGCTTCCCACCCAACGGTGCTGGCGATTCGCGGTGTCCAGCCCTCCGGGACTGTCCACCAACAAGCGATTTGCAAAATGCAAATCACTTCGCAAATCGC
>JBHACT010000041.1:0-36621 GCA_041854745.1 Candidatus Limimorpha sp.
AGGGAAAGTGGATACGTCCGCAAGACTATGTGTCCACCGATTCCCTCTTCTACGCCACCGACAGGGCTTTGGCTTCGGTCGGTACATCTCTGTTCGTCAACTACTCTCATTATGCAGCTTAATTTTGACTACCTACTTATTTGAATTTTGATTGTCTTTATTTCGTGTTCTGTTTTCCATTTCGGTTTGACGGTGCAAAATTACAACGGTTTTTGATATAAACAGCAACGATAATTTCTATTGCCATATAGATATTATAAATAGACGGCGGTTTTCGTAGAAGTTTGTTCAAAAAAAGGCTTATTCGGGGGAGGGGGCTGCGGAGAATAATTCAGACACTTTTGGCGGTTAGCCAAACTTTTTCTATTTTTGTCGGCTCTTAGCAAAATTATCATTAAAATATTTATTTCATGAAAAAAGTATTCACTGCAATTTTGGCTTTGACCTTCATCTTTTCATTTGGGAAGGCCAATGCCTGCACCAACTTCTTGATTACCAAGGGTGCTTCAACTGACGGTTCTTGTATGATCTCGTATGCTGCCGACTCGCATGTCCTTTATGGCGAGCTTTATCATTATCCCGCTGCCGACTGGCCGGCAGGTGCCCTGCTCGATGTTTACGATTGGGACGGCGGTGCGTATCGCGGCCAAATCCCTCAGGTGGCGCACACCTACAATGTGGTCGGCAACATGAACGAATGGCAGCTGGCCATTGGCGAGACGACCTATGGCGGCTTAGAAAGCCTTTCGGAAGGCCTTGGCATTATCGACTACGGCAGCCTGATTTACATTACCCTGCAACGCACCAAGACCGCCCGCGAGGCCATCAAGTGTATGGGCGAACTGGTTGCCAATTATGGCTATGTCAGCGGTGGTGAGTCGTTCTCCATCTCCGACACCGAAGAGGTGTGGATCCTCGAAATGATCAGCAAAGGCCCGCAGCATAAAGGAGCTGTGTGGGTGGCCCGCCGTATCCCCGACGGTTATGTCAGCGGCCACGCCAACCAAGCCCGTATCACTACCTTCCCGCTGGCGACCAAAAAATGCAAGACCAGCATCACCTTCAAGAATGTTGACAAACTCCTGAAAGACCCGAACATCGACTGTGTTTATGCCGACGATGTCATCAGCTTTGCCAAGCAAGCCAAGCTTTATGCCGGTCCCGACGAGCAGTTCTCGTTCTCCGATGTGTATAACCCCGTCGATTTCGGCGGTGCCCGTTTTTGCGACCTGCGCGTGTGGGCCATGTTCAACAAGGTAACCGACGGCATGGATGCCTATTGGGGCTATGCCACCGGTCGCGACATCAAGCGCGTGCAGCCGTACACCCAAGGCATGTGCCAGACCCCCGACAACTTCCCGACCAACCGCATGCCCCTGTGGGTGAAGCCCAACAGGAAAGTCAGCGTGCTCGACATGATGGACTTCATGCGCGACCACCTCGAAGGCACTGAGCTTGACATGTCGCAAGATGTGGGCGCGGGCCCGTTCCACTGCCCTTACCGCTGGCGCCCCATGACTTGGGAAGTTGACGGTGTGAACTATGTGCATGAGCGCACCACTGCCACCCAGCAGACGGGCTTCTCCTTCGTTACCCAAAGCCGTGGCCAATACGAATGGCCCATCGGTGGTATCATCTGGTTTGGGGTTGACGATGCCGACAACTGTGTTTACTGCCCCATGTACACTTGCATGACCGAGATTCCTGAATGCTTCCGCCAAGGCAACGGCTCGATGACGGAGTGGTCAGAAACCTCCGCTTTTTGGACTTTCAATCAGATGAGCAACTGGGCTTACACCAAGTATGACTACATCCATCCCGAAATCAGGAAGCGTCAGCGCGAACTTGAAACGAAATGGGTAGAGACCGTTATCCCCGCCTTGGACAAGCGTGTGGCCACCATCAAAGGCAGAGAGGCACAAGCCAAAGAACTCACCAAGTTCTCCTGCGATGCTGCCAACGAGACGACCGCACTGTGGAAGCGTTTCTATCAGGAATTGTTCATGAAGTATGTTGACGGTAATTTGAACACCGCCCAGCCCAATAAGTCTGGACATAAATACACGCCTATCAAGAGCGAACACCCGAAATACAGCGACGAGTACTATCGCATTCTCATCGAGAAGACGGGCGACAAGTATAAGGCATACTGATCATGAATTATTAAAAGTTTTGAATCACAATAAATTACAATTAATCAATCAATGAAAAAAGTATTAGGAATCATCGCGATGGCCATCCTTGTTTCGGTGGGTCGCGTGTATGCCGATGAAGGCATGTGGCTCCCGATGTTTGTCGAGCGCCTGAACTATGTTGACATGCAGAAAATGGGGCTGCAACTGACCCCCGAAGAACTTTACAGTATCAACAACAGCAGTCTGAAGGACGCCATCGTGGGTCTCGGCAGCGATGCCATGCCGCGCGGCTTCTTCTGCACCGGTGAAATTGTGAGCAAGCATGGTTTGATGTTCACCAACCACCACTGTGGTTATGGAGCCATTCAAAAGCTCAGCTCCAGCCAGCATGACTATCTCCGTGACGGTTTTTGGGCCAAGAATTATGGTGAAGAGTTGCCTGCTCCCGACATGACCGCCAGCTTCCTCATTCGCATGGAAGACGTTACCCAAGACATTCTCGGTGTGGTGACCGACGATATGGATGTTGTTGATCGCACCCAAGCTATCCGAAAGAAAATCAAGGAAATGGAAACCGCTGCCTCAGAAGAAGGCAAATACAACCCCGTCATCAAGGGCTTCTTTGAAGGCAACGAATATTATATGTTCGTTTATCAGGTGTTCCCCGATGTGCGTCTCGTGGGCGTAGCCAACTCGTCCATCGGCAAGTTTGGCGGCGATACCGACAACTGGATGTGGCCCCGCCACACGGGCGACTTCTCGATCTTCCGCGTGTATGCCGACAAGGACGGCAACCCCGCCGCTTACAGCAAGGACAATGTGCCGATGACCCCCAAACACCACCTGCCCATCAGCCTCGATGGCGTGCAAAAGGACGACTTCACTATGATTTGGGGCTTCCCCGGAACAACGGAACGCTACATGTCGTCCTATGGTATTGATTATAATGTTGACACGTTCTATCCAATTATTATCGACATTTTCGGCAAACAGCTTGAGGTGATGGATGAGTTTATGCAAAAAGATGACGCCATCAACCTGATGTATGCCGACAACCACGCCGGTTTGGCCAACACTTGGAAGAATTTCCAAGGTCAGTGCCTCATGCTTCGCAAAAACAAGGTCAGCGAAGCCAAAGTCGCTTTGGAGAAGGACTTCACCAAGTGGGTGAATGCCGACGCCAACCGCAAAGTTGAATACGGCCAAGCCCTCCAGAACCTGAAAGAAGCCTACAAGAACCTTGGCGAAGTGGCCAAGTACATCTATTATCCCAACTTCTCGTCCAGTGTCGGTGCCGCTGGTATTGCTGCCCAATTTGGCTCCTACTATCAGGCCTACTTGGACAAGGACAAGGATACTGAAGCCATGTCATTGATGCTGCTCCAGCAAATGAATGTGGACGATCTCTTTGACGAGACCGATCCGCAAGTGGAAAAGAAGACTTTCGCCGAGATGCTGAAGACCTACAAGAATGCTTTTAAGGCCGACGAACTGCCGGAAATCTACAACATCATCAATAAGAAGTTCAAGGGCGACATTGACGCTTTCGCCGACTATGTTTATGAAAACTCCATCTTTGCCACGCCCGAAAGCATCAAGGCTTTCTTGGCCAACCCGAGCCCAAAGAAAATAGGTAAGGATTATGCCTACATCATGAACACTTCTATGATGGAAATCATCATGAACAAAGTGGAGGCTTACCGTCAGGCCATGCAAGATGTGAGCGTGAACGACCACATCTTCGTGAAAGGCTTGCGCGAGTATTATGCTGCCACACAGCCTGAGAAGAGTCTCTATCCCGATGCCAACTCCACCTTGCGCATGAGCTATGGCTCGGTGCAGGATTATATGCCCGCCGATGCCGTGCACTACGACTATGTGTGCACCGCCAACGGTATCCTCGAGAAGTATGTCCCCGGCGACTACGAGTTTGACGCCCCCAAGCGCCTCATCGAACTCATCGAGAAGAAGGATTTCGGCGCATACGCCGACGAGAATGGCGAACTCATCGTGTGCTTCCTGTCGACCAACGACATTACTGGCGGCAACTCCGGTAGCCCCATCATGAATGGCAAGGGCGAATTGCTCGGTCTGGCCTTCGACGGCAACTGGGAAGCCATGAGCGGCGACGTCAACTTTGAGCCTAAACTGCAACGCACCATCAATGTGGATGTCCGCTATGTGCTGTTTGTCATCGACAAGTACGCCGGTGCTACCAACATCATCGATGAACTCGACATCCGCAGAGGCGAACCCAAGCCGCTGCGTGTGGAAGAAGAATAGATTTGAATTGTTTTTGTGGGGGCAGTTTTCCCCTGCAAAACCAAAAAAACGGTCAACTCACCGCAGTTGGCCGTTTTTTTTGTATTTTTGCGGAATAAATAATTCCATAACATGCTGAAGCATCTCTGTTTTATATGGTTTGCCTTGATGGCCGTTGCCAGCGCAACAGCACAAAACGACACGGTCATCTTTTCCGCCAGAGGCGGTTTTTATGAGGAAGTCTTTCAACTGGAATTGTACAATTATTATCCTCAGCACCACATCCGCTACACCACCAACGGCAATTGTCCCACGGCACAGTCGGCTTGTTATGAGGGTGCTTTGACGATGGATGCCTCAATGTACTCAAAGTCGAATATTTACACCATCGTCAACACCATACCTTCCGAGTTCTATCTTCCCAACGATGTGAAGCGCAGTATTGTCATCCGTGCGGCGGTGTTCGACCAAAACGATAGTTGCGTGAGTCAGGTTGTCAGCAACTCCTATTTCATCCGAACGTTGGATTGTAACCTGCATGGCTTGCCGGTTTTGTCAATCATGTCCGATTCTTTGTCGCTGTTCGACTATGAGACGGGCATCTTCGTTCCGGGTATCAACTATAATCCTGACGAATCGATTTACACGGGCAACTATATGATGAGAGGAAGTGAGTGGGAGCGTCAGATTAACATGGAGTTTTACGATCCTGACAACACTGGCGTCAACCAAATATGTGGCATACGTACTCATGGAGGGGCCTCGCGATGGTTCCAGCAGAAGGGCATGAAGCTCTATGCCCGCGAGGAGTATGGCGAAAAGCGTTTCTTTCATCGTTTCTTTCCGGAATCGCCCATCGTCAAGTTCAAGCGTCTTTGTCTGCATCCTTTCCGTTGCAGCAACTGGTTGCATACCGGAGGTCAGGAATACCTTTCGCAAACCATCGCTGGTAACCTCGACATCGAAGCGATGGCGGTCCGACAGATTGTGGTCTTCATCAATGGTGAATACTGGGGCGTCTATACTTTGGAGGAATCGTCGGACGAGCGTTATCTGGAGGATCATTTCAATGTCGACTTGGAAAAGGTGGCCATGATTAAGTATTGGGGTGTACCTTATTACGGCGACCCGACGGATTGGCGCTCGCTCTATCATTGGATGCATGATGCCGATTTGAGCCAGCCCGAAGACTCGGCCCACGCCTTTGCGCATGTCGATATGTCCAATTTTGTGGATTATATACTTTTCGAGACCTTCTCCGCTAATCTGGACTGGCCTTGCAACAATGTGAAGATATGGCAGCCCGAAGCCGATAAACCTTTCAGATGGATTTTCTATGACGGCGACGGATGCTTCACCCTACCCGAATATAACGCCATCGACTTTGCCCAACATCAAGGCGGAAATAGTGTTTTTTTTAACCATTTTCGTGAAAATGAATGGTTTGTGAGAACCTTCCGCAATCGTTACTATCAGTTGCGCGACTCCTATTTCAGTTATGACTATATGAAGTCGGTGCTTGATGAATACCAACATCTTGTTGAAGGCGAAATAGAGGCGCAAGCCCAGCGTTTCCTTTTTCCTTGGAATGTGGGCCGATGGCAACAGGATATGGAGCAAGCCAATGCCTTTCTCATTCGGCGTGACCAGTATTACCAGGAGGAACTTATGAACTATCTTGACATTGAAGAAACAGCTTCAGAGACCGTGTCGTGCTATCCCAATCCTTTTGCCGATGAAATCCGGTTGCGTTACCCATCCAGCGATGGCAAGGCTCGTGAAGTAGCCATTTACGACGTTTTGGGAGGGAAGGTTTTTTCCGAAATTATTGTTGCCGATAATGGTGATGAGATTGTCCTTAACCCACGTTTGCCCTCAGGCGTGTATGTGTTGAGAGTGGATGGCCATTCGCGGCGCATTGTGAAGTATTAATTGCTCGAAAAAAGTTTGTAAATTGGAGAAAAGCCTATCTTTGCGGTCGTTATTGTCCGAGTCTGAGTAAAGATGAACAAAAGGGTGAAGAACATATTGTGGATGTTGAGCATGGCTTTTCTGCTGTTGCTTTGGGTGCAAACCGAATGGCAGCCTTTCAAGTTTGACGGTCGTACCTTGAAAAACGACCCCAAAGATTCCACCAAGCCCGTTTTAACTTTACAAAGCTACAAAAGCGGTGATTTTCAGGAACAAACGGAGCGTTATCTGAGTGAGAATTTCGCTTTTAGGAATTTTGGGATACGCCTATACAACCAGTATTGCTATTCCATTTGGAAAAAGACCTGCAATTCCTTCTTCTTTCCGGGAAGCGACCATTGGATGTATTACCGTCCTGGCGTGCTCGACTATTACGGGCAGGAAGCTCCCAAGTTTTTCGAATCCAATGAGGAGCTGAATGAATATGTCGACCATCAGGTGGGTATGTTGAATGAACTGAGGAGCATTCTCAAGGAAGACTTTGGCATTGAGCTGCTTACCTTCATCGCACCTGACAAGGCTTTTGTTTATCCCGAACATCTTCCGAAGATGCGACACGACACATCCATGGAACATCCTGCGGCTTGCTTTTCCCGAAAGTTCAAGGAAACCGGATTTCCCAATATTGACATGACAACTTGGTTTGCCCACATGGCCGACACTTCTTCGCGGCTGCTTTTCATGCCGATGGACACACATTGGACTTTTTCCGCCGTCTATGGTTACGATTCATTGTTCAAGTTGATGGATAGCTTGAATGGTTTTGGCATCCCGAAAATGAGAATTGACGGTATTACAGAAAAGCCTTATGAAAGTCTTCAGGACGATGAGGCCTCTATCAATTTGCTGTTTAGAGTGAAGAATGACACGCCTGAATATAGGGCAGAGGTCAATGTGATAGCCGACAGCACGAGCCGCAAGCCCAGAGTATTGTTTGTGGGCGATTCGTTCATCTTCGCTTTCGAATATTTGGAGCCAAAGATGGATTTGATTTCTTATTATGAAAACTGGTTCTATTTCGATAAGGTCTTTAAGGGTTTTGACAAGAAAACTTACAAGATAAACGAAATCAACCGCTTGAGGAGCATTCTCAATGTGGATTATGTCGTTGTGTATTCTGTTGGTTATCAATGGTGTCGCGGGACTAACGGTTTCGTGGAAGATGCCTTGAGCGCTATCAAAGACCCTGAAAAGGTCAAGGTTGCCCTGATGATGAACGAGATGGAAGCCAAGCCCGTGCTGATGGAAATGATTCAGGAAAAGGCCGAGAATAAAGGCATTTCACTTGAGGAGATGCTCGAGCTTGACGCAAAATGGTTAATTGAAAACGAAAGGCAACAATAAATATGGTATTCAGCAGTAATGTATTCCTACTCTATTTTTTGCCTCTTTTTCTGATATGCTACTTCGTATGTCCGAAAAAGCTCAGAAATTATGTGATTTTATTGTTCTCCATCGCGTTCTATGGCTATGGAGCTCCTGACTTTATCCTTTGGCTACTTGGTTCCACCATAGCCAACTTCTTCTTGGTCAAAATGATGCACAAGACCGAAAAGAAGCCGCTCAAAAAGCTATATTGTGGTTTGGCTATTTCGGTCAGTCTTGGGTTTTTGGTCTATTACAAATATGCCAACTTCTTGATTGACAACCTGAATGCGCTGACCAGTATTTTCGGTGCCAACCCGATTAGGATAGCGAAGGTGCTGTTGCCGATTGGCATTTCATTCTTCACTTTCCAATCCATCACATATGTGCTCGATACTTACCGAGGCCATAACGCGCCGATGAAAAAGTTGAGCGACTACATTGTTTACATCATGATGTTTCCGCAGCTTATCGCGGGGCCTATCGTCCGTTATTGCGACATTGAGGGCGAGATTAGACACCGCGAATACAGTAGCACCAATTGCTTGCACGGACTCTATCGTTTTGTGATAGGTCTGTCGAAAAAGGTGCTGATTGCCGATGTGATTGGCGCACAGGTGGATACTTTGTTGGCCACAAATCTTTCCGTGATGGACTCCGGCACCGCTTGGATTACCATTGCAGCCTATACCATGCAGCTCTACTTCGACTTTGCGGGTTATAGCGACATGGCCATCGGTCTCGGTCGTATGATGGGTTTCCACTTTCCGGAGAATTTTGACAATCCTTACAACGCGGCAAGTATCACCGAGTTTTGGCGCCGCTGGCACATCACACTTGGCACTTTCATGCGCAACTACCTCTACATTCCCTTGGGCGGCAACCGTTGCTCGAAGCGGAGGATGTACATTAACCTTTGGGCCGTTTTTCTACTTTCGGGATTGTGGCATGGCGCGTCATGGAATTTCGTTATCTGGGGTGCGTATCACGGCCTATGGCTGGTGCTTGAACGCATGGGATTGAATAAATTCTATGAAAGAATCGGTAAAGCACCGAGTGTCATCATCACTTTCTTCATCGCTATGGTGGGATGGGCCATCTTCCGTATTGAGGACTTGGGCGAGGCTTTTACTTTCATTTCGAGGCTGTTTGCCTTCGATTTCAGCTCATTCAGTATCAAGGCCGACGCACAGTTCTATACCATGCTCGTCATCGCCTTGATGTTCTCGTTCATCACCTTGTTCCCCTTCGGGAAAAAAATGCAGGATGCCGTCTACTATAAAGAATATTCCATAGCAGGCACTGTCGTGGCGTGGATGCTGTCCATTTTCATGTTGTTATTCTGTATTGCAGCCGTTAATGCAGTGGGTTTCAGCCCCTTCATCTATTTCAGGTTCTGAAATAAAAGAATCTTTGCCACCAATAGTGCCTTTTGACCTTGGGCTTTTTTGCGCTGATATTTGTCTAAGAGCAAACTTCGGCTCACGAATGCTATTTCACCGGTATGGCCACCAATTCGGAGCCAGTTATTCGAAACAACTGTATTCCTGAGATTTTGGAAGCCAGTTTGTTTTCATCATAACTCTATTATTCCCCTTCTGATTTTGTCGATCACAATCCAGTGGGCATCATGAATCGTTTGTTCCTCTACTGGCCTGTGGTATTTCATGGCTTTTTCTTCGATTTGTTGCATGAGGGCGGGTTTGCCCTTCAGCTCCTCTACCATGTCGGCGACGAATTGTTCCACGCGCTCGCGCTTGGCTTCCACATTCGTCATGTCGCGCATCAAGGGCTTGCCTTCAATGATGTTATAGGCTTCCATGAGCAGCACCTGTTCCAACGGGGCGTTTTGGATGACGGTTTGGCAGGACGACAGGTTCCACATCCAAACGGAGTCTTTCTTTATCTCATTAATAGTCAATACTTCCCTAATTCTTGGGTTCCGGGCTTTCGGAATGCTGTCGCTGTTCAGTTCAGGGAAATAGTATTCTGGATGGTTGTAAATCAGCTTGTTGGCTATAGGCCAAAGCTGTTGTTTGTAGTTGCTGTCGGCAAGTGGCGGCGTGTCCAAAGTCGTCAGGGTGAGGCTGTCGTGGTACAGACTGTCAATGATGTGTTGGCGCAAGGGTTCGATGTCTTTTTTGTTGTAGCAAAGGTTTAGGATGACTTTTGCTGCAAAATCGGAGGTGCCTTTGTTCATCTGATTGGGTGTCGTGAACCATATCACATAATCGAAATCCAATAGTCTTTCCACCATGTCGAATTGACTGACATTTGCCTTTTGGGTCAGGCCTTCTCCGGAATAGGCCGTGGAAAAGTAGTACCAAAACTCGGTCGTTTCAAACATTTCGGGAAAAGGGGCGAACAGGTTCATGGCCCAAAAGTAGGAGTTGCCAATGAAGAGCACTTTAGGTTTCACGGTGGAGGAATCACATTCAACGCCGACCTTGTGTCTCGGGCAGTATCCATATTGATGTCTCAAAGGGAAGGCCAAGTTAAGGAGAAGCTCAAGGTCATTGTCGTAATCGTGGTCGCGGTTGCGGGTTGGGTAGGCTTCCCTGATTTTGATTTTGGGCAACGCGATGCCTTTCAACTCTCCCATGAGGCGCGACAACGAGTCGGCGGCGTAAACGGAAGGGAAAATCCAATGTGCGCCCGCTTGGGGAATGAGTGGATAGTCAACTGTGTCCTTCATTTGTAAGAACCATCGGGTCATCTCTATACAAGGGAAGCCGGTTTCCTCAAACTGTTGGGCGAAATAGTTACAGGCATTAAAGGTGGTTGTGTCTTTTTCACCGTCAGGGAGATACTCAGGATAGAGGAAGCTTTTTTCGGGAGCCATAAAGACAAGAAGTTCAACGCCATTCTCTTTCAAGATGCTGCGTGCCCAGTTCATGTATTTCACTTCTTGGTCAAATTTTTTCCGTGCCGCATCAACGGAAGGCTGCCAAAGCAGCAATTCTTGTCCGTAATAATCTCTTACGCTTTGGGGATAATAGAGCCAGTTTTCTTTTCCGGCAACCACATTTTGGGCGTAGGTTTTGCGGTAACAGCTCCAAAGATATTGGTTGTAAAGCCGGATGATGGGCTCTCGGAAACCGATATGCTGGCTTGTATAAGCTTCCGCTTGCTTGGCAAAATCGCCTGAGCGGTATGCATCAAGACGGAATTCGGGTTTTTCTATATCTTCTGTGACGCCTTGCAGTGGCTTCATAGAAAACAGTTGAAAGCGGCCTTGCAGCATGGGCAGAACTCCCAAGGTCATCAGCAGCATGAACAATACAAGGTCGTATTTCGGCTTCTTTCCCATGTGTTTCTACTGCTTTTGCTTGTCCGTCTCGATGGCATAGATGGCGTTGAGGCGAAGCATCTCATCGAGGCTAATTCCACTCTTGAAGGCCTGCTGTTTGACGCTTTCAAACCATTCGGGCACACTTTTTATGCGCTCTATTGTTTCCTCAATCAGTTTCAGATTGCGTTTGCCATCGTGGTCGAGTAGGGCTTCATTGGCGGTTTCGCAGAAGCCGAACATATAGTCGTAGGCATAGACGGAGGTGTTGATAACCATCACGAGGTCAACCTCGTCAATCACATGGTAGGCTTCTATGTATTGGTTCACCTTGCCCAAAAAGTCGATGTTTTTGGTGATGACCTCATCGTTGTACTTCCAATACTCGCAACGGTCGAAGCAGTCGGCGAAGCACGACTCGTGTAATTGGACGAAATAGCTGTCGGCAATCACAAGGATGTTGGGTTTGCGGAGGGTGGTGTCGCTGATGGCCATGATAGGCTGGGGCATGGCGGGTTTCCTAAGTGGCCACAGCAGGTTCATCAGGCCTTCCAACTCACCGTCCTGTTTCGAATAGGCATAGGCCTGCAAGTTCTCGTCAACACAGGCGATGTGCGGCATCTCCTGCCCAATGAGGCTGCCAATCTTCGTTAGAATTGAGTCAGCGACGAAGGGAATGGTGTGTTCCGCCCAATGTGTACCGTAGCGGGTGTACAAGGGATATTTTGTCTGTTCTTTCAACGACTTGAAATAGCTCAGGAAATCGATATGGGGGATGTCGTTTTCTTTGAACAGTTGCGTGTAGTAGTCTTGCACGCAGAAGGGCATGATAGAGTCACGGTAGTCTTGGGGCATGTATTCGGGGTAGACCCAAGTCTTGGAAGGTGCTTCCACGAAGAGGAAGGCCGTGTTGTGCTGCCGCAGGCTGTCGATAAGCACCAAAGTCTTCTCGATGTCTTTTTGTGCCTTGGTCATAAAGTATTCCTCCGAGCCATAACATTTTTTGAGGGTCTTGCCCGTGATTTCGTCAAGATACATTTGGAGATACATCTCTTTATGGATTCCCGAGACGATGTTGTCGTTGGTCGACTTGCCGAAGAGCGAGAACAGGCATTGGTTGTAGGATCGGATGCAAGGCTCGCGGAAGCCGCTGTTGCGCTTGGCATGGTCGGTGAAGTAATTTTGGAAAGTACCGTCGTAATAGCTCTTGAAGGTTAGCTTCACGGGTTGCTCGTCGGGGACATAACCCGCCAAAGGCTTCATTTTCACCACATGGGTGAATCCCTGCAACAAGATGGCGGTGAACACCGTAAGGATGCAGACGAACTGTATGAGGAAGTGCGTTTTCTTTTTCATGGCTCAGAATCTGAAATAGATGAAGGGGTTGAAATCGGAAACACATAGCGAACCTGCGGAGAGGACGAACAGAACCAAGGTGATGGCAAACATCGTCCACGACAGTGGTTTGGAGTAGCTGTCGGCAAAAATGTTGTCCTGAAGCCTTTGTCCGGCCTTGGTCAGCGTGAGGAAGGAGAAAACGAGCGCGAGGGCGAAGATGCACCAGAACTGGGCATCGCCCGCCACTGTCAAGCCGCCTTTGAAAGCGAATAGTGCCTGATAGAATGCGCCGGCATCGGCTGCCGTGTCGACACGGAAGAGCACCCAACCCATGACTACGAGGAAGAAGGTGATAATGACCGAGGGAATGGTGCCGATTTTCTTCAAGGCGTTCTTAAGGAAGAGCTTGTCGGCGCAGATGAACAGGCCGTGGAAAGCGCCCCAAAGGACAAAGTTCCACGAGGCTCCGTGCCACAACCCCGAAAGCAGAAAGCAGAGCCACAGGTTGAAGTACATGCGTCCTTGACCCTTGCGGTTGCCGCCGAGCGGGATGTAGAGGTAGTTCATAATGAAGTTGCCGAGGGTCATGTGCCAGCGTTTCCAGAACTCGGTGACACTGCGGCTGGTGTAAGGGTCATTGAAGTTTTCGGGGAAGCGGAATCCCATCATCTTGCCGAGTCCTATGGCCATGTCGGAGTAGCCTGAGAAATCGAAATAGATCTGGAAGGTGTAGGCGAGGATACCCATCCAAGCCGTGCCTGTGGTCAAGTCGCCATAGTTCATTCCGAACACCTGATCGGCATAGGCGGCCATAGTGTTGGCGATGAGCACTTTCTTTGCCAAGCCGATAACGAAACGGTAGAAGCCCACCACGCGGTCTTCCATTGTGCTGGTACGCGAAATCAATTGGGCGGCCACGCTGTTGTAGTTGACGATGGGGCCTGCGATGAGTTGAGGAAACATCATGATGTACAGCACATAATCGGTCAGCTTCTGGCTGGGCGGTGTGGTGCCGCGATACACATCAATGGTGTAGGTGATGGATTGGAAAGTGAAGAACGAAATGCCGATGGGCAAGGCCACTTTCATCCAACCGACAGGTTCATGGTGCGCCCAACCCATGATGGCGTTGAGGTTCTCCATGAAGAAGTTGGCGTATTTGAAATAGAGAAGCAGCCCTAAGGCCATGATGATGGAAAGGGCACACAAGATTTTTTTCTTCGTGATAGAGACGGAGTGCACACCATCTCTACGACACATCGCTTTCACCAAGAAATAGTTGATGACGCATTCGCCGACAAGCAGAAACACGAAATCGGGTGCGCCGTAGGCATAAAACACGATGGAAAAAAATAGGAGCGTGTAGTTCCTGAATTTCTGCGGCGTGATGAAATAGACTATCAGAAAGATAGGCAGGAAATAGAAAAGGAAAATGTTGCTGCTGAATACCATAAGTTTGTATTATTGAGTGTTGTTTTTTTCTTGTTCGTTCTTTTGTATTTGATATACATATGCGGCGTTCAGTCTCAGGTTCTCTTCAATGCTGATGCCGCGTTCTTTGGCTTGTTGTTCAATGGATCCGTACCATTCCGGGTCGTTTTTGATTGACTCCATGAGGGATTGGATGGCTTCCTGTTCCGGGGTGCCTCCGTTTTCAAAGAGTTCCAAGGCGGATTGGGTGAAGCCGCTCATGTAGTTGAGCAGATAGTTGGAGGTGTATAAGGCTATCACGATGTCGGCTTGCTCAAGGGTCTCGGCAGTGCTGTAGAGCTGGTTGAGGTATTTCCAACTCAGCTCAGGCCTTGAGGAGATGGAGGTTTGGTTGTAGAGCCAGAAATCCCATTGCTTGAAGGCCTCTACGAAGCAGGAGCCTTGTAGCGGGGTGAAATAGCCGTCGCCAACGACGAGGAGGTTGGGCTGGTCTTTACCGAGGGTGTCACGCAGGGCGAAGACGGGGCGTGAGACCTTGGGCTTGCAGAGAGGCAGGAGCAAGTCGATGTGGGTCTCAAGTTCGCCGTCCTGATCGGAATAATCCCGACTGAGGTTGGGGTCGATAACCTCAATGGCAGGAAGGCGATAACCTGTCACTGCCTCAATCTTCCGCAGCAGCGAGTCGGCTACAAAGGGGATGGTAGCTTCGGCCCAGTGGGAGCCGGTGCGTGTGTAGAGCGGGTAGGGGAAACTGTCTCTCATCGACTTGAAATAGGTGTAGAAATCGATGTGCGGAATGCCGTTTTCCTTGAATAGTTCAATGTAATACTCTGCCAATGAGAAGTCTGAAATGCTGTCTCTGAAGGCTTTGGGCATGGTTTCAGGATAAACCGCCGGCTTGGTAGGGCAGAAGACGAAGAGAAACTTCGTGTTGTGCTGTCGCAGGCTGTCGATTAGTGTCAGGGTTTCTTCAACATTTTTTTGTGCATTGGCCTTGGCGTTCTCAATGCTGCCGTATTTTTTCACCAGCAGTTTTCCTATGACGTCGTCAATGCAGCCTTTCAGGTAAAACTCGTGGTGGGTGCCTTTGCAGATATTCTCGTTGGCGATTTTTCCGAAGCAGGTAAAGGCAACTTGGTTGTAGCAACGACTGAAAAACTCCCTGAACCCTGTTTTTTGTCGGGCGTAATTGGCAAGGTTTTCCTGATAAGAACCATCCAGAAAGGTCTTGAAAGTCAAGTCTTGCTTCTCTACCACGATGTTACTCGTATAGGGACTTAAAGGCTTCATCTTCACCACATGGGTGAAGCCTTGCAGCACAATGGCAGCGAGCCATGCCGTGATACAGACGAATTGGATGATATGACACCGTTGCTTATTCATGATTAAAACCTAAAATATATGAATGGGCTGAAGCCACTGGCATTCAAGGCACCGAGGCAGAAGACGAAAGCCAGTATGCTGACCCCGAAAGCGGTGATGTGTTGGCGGCGGTTGTATTCGGTAAAGTAGACCTTGTCCTGCACTTTGAGACCGAGTTTGGAGAGGGTGAAGAACGAGAAGAAGGCGGCCACGAGCATGGTCACATAGAGGTGCGGGTTGTCGCTGAAATGGAACGGGGCAAACTCGAAGGCGAACAAGCGTTTGATGAACATCCACGACAGGTCGATACGCTCGATGCGGAAGAAGCAGCGTGTCAGGACGATGATAAGGAAGGTGAAGAATACCGAAGGGATACGCCCTATTTTTTCGTTGAACTTCTTCAAAAACAGCTTGTCGGCACAGATGAAGATGCCTTGCAGGGCACCATAAACCACGAAACTCCACGCTGCACCGTGCCACAAACCGCTGATGAGGAAACAGAGCCATAGGTTGAAGTATTTTCGGGCTTCGGTCTTCACGCGGCTGCCGCCCAAGGGGAAGTATAGGTAGTTCTTGATGAACACGCTGAAAGTCTGGTGCCAACGCCTCCAAAACTCTGAAATCGTGGTGGATACATACGGGTTGTCGAAGTTTTCGGGAAATTTGAAGCCCATCATACGGCCCAAGCCGATGGCCATGTCGCTGTAGCCTGCAAAGTCGAAGTAGATTTGGAAGGTGAAGGCAAAGATGGCAATCCATGCACTGGTGGAGTCGATGGTGGCAATCTTGTTGGCGATGTCGGCGAGTTGGGCAGAGGTGAGCACATCGTAGTTTGATGGTCCCAGAATCTGGTCAACTTGGAACCCGATGACATCGGCGATGAGGATTTTCTTGCACAGACCGATGACGAAGCGGTAGAAGCCTTGCAGCCTGTCCGTATAAAGCGACTCACGGTTGCGGATCTGGTCGGCGATGTCGCAGTAGCGCACAATGGGGCCGGCGATGAGTTGCGGAAACATGACAATGTAGAGCATGTAGTCGCCCAGCCGCTTCATCGGATCGTTCACCTTGCGGTAGGTGTCCATGGTGTAGGTAACACTCTGGAACGAGAAAAACGAGATGCCGATGGGCAGCAGAATCTTCGTCCATTGCAGGGGATTGGAGTGGAACCAGCCCAACACCGAGTTGAGGTTCTGCATGGTGAAGTTGCCGTATTTGAAGTAGAACAGCAGCCCTATACTGATGGTGATGGAGATACCGCAGAGCAGTTTCTTCAAGCCGGGTTTCTCGGTCTTGTTCATCCAGCGCACCAAGTAGAAGTTGGCAATGAGCGATACGAAAAGGTGGATGATGAACTCGGGAGCGCCCCAAGCGTAGAATACGAGCGAGGCGAGCAGCAGGAAGTAGTTGCGGGCTTTCCTCGGCATGATGAAATACATGAGGAAGAAGATCGGCACGAAGTAGAGTAGGAATATGTTGCTGCTGAATACCACAGGTTCTGTTTTTGATGATGATGTTTTTAGTTATTGGAACAACGCGCCGTTCTCGATTTTTCTGTCGATAATCCAACGGGTGTCGTTTTGCAATTGCTCCTCAAAAGTTCTGCCGTTCTTTTGGACATTTTTCCTTTGTAATGAAATAATCCGCAAAAATAGGAAATAATTCTTCATCATGCTGAAAAGCTGTACCTTTGCACTATGAAAACGAAAATGATAGAACTGCTCTCTCCCGCCAAAGATGTCGAAGTGGGCATGGCCGCCATCAACCACGGTGCGGATGCCGTTTATATCGGTGGTCCCGACTTTGGTGCGCGCGAAAAGGCTTCCAATTCCATTGAGGATATCGAACGCCTGTGCCGTCATGCCGCCTTGTTTGACGCTAAAGTGTATGTCACGCTGAACACTTTGTTGTATGAACGCGAGCTGGAGCGTGCCCGTGTGATAGCTTTCGACTGCTGGAATGCCGGTGTCGATGCACTCATCGTGCAGGATATGGCGCTGTTGCAACTCGACCTGCCACCCATTCCGCTTCATGCCAGCACCCAGTGCGACAACATGACGGTCGAAAAGGTGCAGCTTCTTGAAAGTTTGGGATTTAGTCAAGTGGTTCTGGGCCGTGAACTGAGCCTGAAACAGATTCGGGAAATCCGTAAAAAGACCTCGGTGCCGCTTGAGTTTTTTGTCCACGGCTCACTCTGTGTCAGCCACAGCGGACGGTGCTATCTCAGTCAGTATATAGGCAACCGCAGTGCCAACCGAGGCGCCTGCGCCCAACCCTGTCGCCTGCCTTGGGACCTGCTTGATGCCGACGGAAAGGTGCTGATACGGAACCGCCACCTGCTCTCGTTGAAAGACCTGAACAACAGCGCCCATCTGGAGGAACTCATCGACGCGGGCATTACGAGCTTCAAGATTGAGGGCCGAATGAAAGATGCTGATTATGTGAAGAGTATTACGGCCTACTATCGTCAAAAGTTGGACGAAATCCTCAACCGTCGCAACGATTTGGAGCAGGCCTCATGCGGTAGGATTTGTAGAGAAACAATGCATTGCACCTCCTCGTTTGAGGTCAATCCGGAGAAATCCTTCAACCGTGGCTTCACCGATTTCTTCATCAATGGCCGACAGAAGGACATAGGCGCACCTTTCACTCCGAAGTCGATGGGCGAATACATTGGCGAGGTCAACTGGTGCAATCCCCTTCGCATGGAAATCCAAACCGATAAGACCTTACACAACGGCGACGGCCTGTGTTTTTTGAATCAGGACAATGAATTGCTGGGTTTGCGGGCCGATGTGGTGAACATCGGTAGAGACGGCGTGCACACCGTTTCGACGAACCGCCCTCACGGTGCCTACCGTGGCGCGAAAATTTACCGCAACCTCGACCTCGAATGGCAAAAACAGGTTGAGGCCTCTTCAGGCAACCGCAAGATAGACATTGATTTGGTGTTGTCTGAAACCGAATCGGGATATGAAATGACCGCCCTCCGTAGAGACGCGATTCATCGCGTCTCCTTGACAAAACATCGTGCATCCTTGGCGATGAATCATAGAGACGCGATGAATCGCGTCTCTACAAGTGTTTGTTGTGACAGAATCACCGCCACCAATCCCGAAAAGGCCACCGAGAACATCCGTAAGAAAGCCCTGCAATGGGGCGACACGGTGTTCCTTCCCATCAATTTGGAAATGCAATTCGTCGAGCCGCGCCTCATTCCCGCCTCCGTCATCGGTGAGATGAAACGCGATTTGGTTCTGAAATTGACCCAAGAATTGATTGATAACCATCAAAACAACCGTCCACGTAGAGATGTCTCCAGAAATGTCTCCAAAGATGACACCCTATCCTGTTCAGGAGATGTTTCAGGAAATGTCTCTACCGACCCCGATACCATCCCTGCACATCTCATGACCTGCCACCATTGCATTCGCTACGCCAATGGGATGTGCAGCAAGGAAAATGGACAGAAGGCTTTGCCATTATTCATCCGCAATGGCGACAACACCTTCCGCCTCGATTTTGACTGTCTGAATTGTGTGATGACCGTTTCGGCTCTTAATGCTTGAGCACCAAATCGTTGTATCCAAAGATTACCTCAAGGCCTTTTTCCATGAAGAAGGCTTTCACCATGTCTTTGCCCCATTCTGTGGCAGCCAGAATGAAGTCGCCGCCCCAAGCCCCCAACGATTTCAGTGTGCCTTCAAAGTCGGGGAAACGTTTTTGCACGGGTTCTTGCCCGATGCAGCGGGCGATGATACGCTCGTGGCATTGCATGAGCAGCCCGAACTCGTCCAAACTCTCGCATTTGGGAACGGAGCGGCTGATGTCCGATACGACTTCAATATCTTTCTGTAAATCAATAGGATTAGTCTTCTCCAAAAAAGCCTTGATTTCCTTGGACGAGCTTTGCTTATGACCTTGGTAAACGAAGAAAAGATGTTCGGCGAAAGGCGGGTGGAAATCAACAGGTTTGACCAATGGAGTTGGCCCTGCGGCAGGACTAATGGCCTTAACTGACATGTTACAGGAAGGCTCTTGGGCTTGTTGAAACAGCATTTCAGATGTTGAAAGCTGATAATAAAGCGGTTGGTTTGCCGTGGCGCAAGCAACGTCGTAGCCCGAACCGCCGAAGGTCAGTTTCAGCAATTCGTAGGGGTCAACATCGGCCCATCGCGCGAGGTTGGCAATCAGGGTGGAACTGCTGCCGAGGCCCCAATTGGGGTCGAAGTCCAAATGGGTCTCAAAATGTATGTTGTTTTCAAACGCAGTGGGATTCAGCTTGCGGACGGCTTGCAGAATTTGTCTTAATCTCTCGGCCTTGGTTTGGTCGTTGCTGTCGATAATGTCAAGGGTTTCAGGGTTTAAGGTGGCCGAAAACCAATGGCCATCAGGTTTTTCGGCATTCCACCGTAGAGACGTTTCCTGAAACGTCTCTTTATTTATTTCCTGAAACGTCTCTTTGTTTGTTTCCTGAAACGTCTCTTTATTTATTTCCTGAAACGTCTCTTTGTTTGTTTCCTGAAACGTCTCTTTGTTTGTTTTCTGAAATGTCTTCACGGTCATGGATTGCCCCAAACGCAACGGCACAGCCAAGGCCAAAGCGCCTTTCAGTACAAGGTATTCGCCAGTCAGAAGGATTTTCCCGTGGGCTTGGAATTGGCTCATTTTTTCAGGGTGTCTAAAAATTGTTCCACAGCTGTATACGACACGGTCTTGTCTTTGAAGTGCTCTCGTGCTTGTTTCTTTTCCCCATCTGTGGCCTTAAGTTGGTTGAGGATGTTGTTGAGGTGCATTTTCATGTGACCCGCTTGGATGCCTTTGGTGGTCAGCGAGCGTATAGCGGAGAAGTTGTTTGCCAAGCCCATTGTGGCGGCTACCATCATCAGTTCGGGGGCGGTGGGGTTGCCCAAAAGTTCGAGGGTCTTTTTGGCCAAGGGGTGCAGGATGGTCAGGCCGCCCACAGTGCCCAAGGCCATCGGCACTTCCAGCTCGAAGTGGAAAATGTCGTTCTCAAGGGTAACGCTTGAAAGGCTCTCATAGTGTCCGTTGCGCGAGGCGAAGGTATGTCCTGCCGCCTCCACGGCCCGAAAGTCGTTGCCCGTGGCGATGACCACCGCGTCGATGCCGTTGTAGATACCTTTGTTGTGCGTGGTGGCACGGTCGGTGTCGATGTGGGCGATGTCAACGGCCTTCTTGAATTTTCTCGCATACTCGGAGCCTGATAGGTGCTCGTCAATACCTTCCAATTGTTCTACAGGGCATTCCACCCATACCTTCACGCGGCAGTCGGGTGTGTTGTTCGACAGGATGGTCATGATGATTTCCACCTTGCGGAGTGCTTCGGGCAGGTCTTTCCGCTCAGCGAAGAAGTCCTGTAGGCAGTGGCCAAACTGTTCCAAAACCGAATTGATGAAGTTGGCACCCATCGCATTGCCAGTGCTAAACTCGACACGAATTTGGTAGTAGTCAGGGATTTGCTCACTATGGTCGATGAGCCGCATGCCGAGGATGCCGCCGCCGCGCCTGACCATCTTTTCGGTCATGGTGGCGGTATCGTTGAGCAGTCGCTTCTCGATTTCGGGAAACAGGGCCATGAGTTGCTCTTTGTCGCCGTTCCAGCCAAAGTGTACTTGGCCGACTTTGCGGACGTCGATGACTTCGGCATGGAATCCGCCGCGTTCGCCCCAGAACTTGGCCGCTGCCGAGGCTGCCGCCACTACGGAGCTTTCCTCGATGACCATAGGCACGATATAGTCCTTGTTGTTGATGGTCACATTGGGCGAGATACCGTAGGGGATGTAGAAGTTGGTGATGGTGTTCTCGCTGAATTCGTCAAAAAGCTGCTGCTGCTTCGAGTCGGCGTGCCAATAGCTTTTCAGCAAGCTGATGACTTCGCCCGGATTCTCGAAGTAGTTGGCGATAAGTTTCAACTTCTCTTCCTTGAGAAGTTTCGAAAAGCCTTTCTTTATGCGTTCGCGAGCAGCCATTTTCGGAGGTTTAAAAGAGCCACGCACTCCAAGTGTTTTGTCGGCACAGCTACTCTCGCATGGGCTTGGAATGCCATGCCGACAAAATCTGAAGTGTGTCTATGGGCTTTTTCTTTCATATTACCATTCTTCTTCTTCGATGACTTTTTCGGGGACGAGGCTCTCCTCGAATTTTTGGCCCCAGTCTTCGGCAAAAGTGGAAATCTGCTCAAGATATTTGTCCCAAACAGGTTGATACAAAGGGTCTTCCTTGTTCATCCATTCCTCGCAAGGATGGTTCGACTGGGTTTTCTGCATGAAGTCGGTGAGCGTGTAGCGCACGCGGCCTTCACGCACTTCGATGGTGAAATAATAGGTAATCCAAGGCCATTTCGACTTCACCGCATCGCCGTTGTCCAATTGGAACTGGTGCTTGCCTTTCAAGGTGCGGCCGTCGTTTTGTTGGAGGATGGTTGAAGGGCTCTTGTAATAGGTGTTCATAAATTGGCTGTAAAGGCGGTTAAACACCTCATCCTGAGAGCCAACGGTGTTGATGACTTTGCGGAAACTGATTTTCTCCGTCTTGGGATCGATGGGCATGGTGGATTGGGCAAAGCTGACGGTCGCAAACAGGAGTGCGACAATAATCAATGCGGTTTTCTTCATTTCGAATTGTTATTTGGTTACAAAATTAGTAATAATTCAGGTTGCTTCGGAGCAACGGGGCGGAAAATAGCAAATATCAGGCCAAATTTGTTGATGTTCAAGTCATCCCGAACGGCCTAAACGCGCTTTCACATGAAAAAGTTAATAATCCAAGTAAACCAATTCACGGTTTTTGGCTAACGGTTGGATGGTAGAACTGTCGTCGCAATCAACTTGTTTCTGCGGATTTCCTTTGTAATAAAGGGAGGAAGCTTGGGTCAATTGGCCCTCCAATAGGTCTGTGACCCATACGGTGGCTTCAGAGGAGTTGGAAAGTGCTACATACATTTCAGCGACTTGGGTCTCAACCATATTTATTAGGCTGCCATTCTGCAACTTAATGTTGGCCTTAGCCGTTGCTCCGCCTTTGTTCACAAAACGCGAAGCGTCTGTCAATTCGATATCCAATAGGTCGGTGGCTCGGATTTGCCCGTTGAACTGTGAGGCTTTGTGTAGGGCTGCCTTGCAGGAAAGACCTTCAAAGCGGAAATCGATTAGTTTTGAAGCCTCGTCAACTTCAATTTCGCATTGGTCGCCGTCAAAAGTCAGGCCACTGCAAATGGAGGCCTCGCTCAGATCCATTTCGAGGCGACTTCCTTCAAAAGCACCTTTGAATCGTATTGTTGAGGCTTCTTCGGCTTCCACTTTCTCAAGTTGGGACAAATGCACGGTGGCACGGAATACGGAGCTGATGACGGGATAAGTCGACCCGTTGAAGCCGAGTTCAAGTTGGGTGCCTTCCATCTTGGCCTTGATACGCTCCCCAAGGTAGGCGGAGTACTCCAACTCGACAAAAGTGTTGCTGTCGGCGACTACAGTAACTTCCCAAGCATCAGAAACTTCGATTTGACGAATGTCAGCATTCTCAAGGACGGTTTTCTGCACAAGGGTCATGTCAACTTTTTTCTGGCAGGAGGCCGTGAAGCAGAGTGCCGCACAGAGGAATAGGATGTTTTTTAATGCTTTCATTTCAGTTTAGTATTGGTTTTCGTTGTGTTATAAGATAATAACGATGGCATGGACGGATTATTATTGGTGATGATAAGGTTCGCCTTTCAGAATCGTGAAAGCGCGGTAGAGCTGTTCCACGAAGACGAGCCGCACCATCTGATGGCTGAAGGTCATGGGAGAGAGCGACAGTTTGGCGTTGGCGCGGTCGTACACTTCTTGCGCAAAGCCGTAAGGCCCGCCGATGATGAACACCAAGCGCTTGGCACCCGAAGTCATCTGTTTTTCTATGTTTTCGGCAAAGGCCACCGAAGTGTATTGCCTGCCGTTCTCGTCCAAAAGGACAACTTGGTCGCTGGGTTGCAACTGCTGCAACAAGAGGAAACTTTCGGCTTTTTTCTGCTGTTCCTCGCTGAGGGTTTTCCGATTTCGCGGGTCGGGAATCTCTTTCATCTCGAACGAGGCATAATGCCCAATGCGTCCCACATATTTCTTGATGCCGGTGATGAGGTAGTCTTCATCCGTTTTGCCGATGACGAGCAGCAGTATCTTCATTTTCAGCCTTTTTTACCCTCCCCTCGGATTACAAGTCTGTCCGAACTTTGGATAACAGTTCTTTGGCTTTTTCACGGTCTTGTCCCAACTGGGCTTTCAATGTGTTTAAACCGTCAAACTTTTCTTCATCGCGGATGCGGTCGATAAAACGCACATGGATATGTTTGCCGTAGAGGTCGCCGTCAAAATCGAATAGGTTCACCTCGATGATGGTGTTGTCGCCGCTGCGGTCGCCGATGGTGGGCCTGTGCCCGATGTTGGCCATGGCCTTGTAGGTCCTGTTCTCGTAGTTGACCAAGCAGGCATACACGCCGCAGTTGCTGATAAGCATATATTCCTTGGGCAACTCGAGGTTGGCGGTGGGGAAACCCAAGGTGCGCCCAATCTTGTTGCCCACAACCACTTCGGCGGTGACGGAATAGGTGTAGCCAAGCAATTGGTTGGCACGCCTAACATTGCCCGTGGCAAGGGCGTTACGGATTTTCGTGGAACTGACGGCGATGTTCTCAACATCTTGAGCAGCAACGCGCTCTACTTTGAATTTGTATTTCTTCATCAGGTCGTTGAGCAGGCCAAAGTCGCCCATGCGGTTCTTGCCGAAGTGATGGTCGTAGCCCACTACGATATAGGCGGGCTTGATGTTGTCGATGATGTAGTCTTTGACGAACACCTCAGAGGGCGTGCGCGAAAACTCCTTTGTGAAGTTGATGATGACCACATTGTCGATACCGAACTCCTCAAATTTCTGTAGCTTTTCTTCGGGTGTGCACAGGAAACGCAGGTTGGAACTGTCGATGTTGAGCACCTGACGCGGGTGGGGACTGAAGGTAACTACAACCGTTTCACCGCCAATGTTTTGCGCAAGATTCTTCATCTTTTTGAAAATGGCCTGATGACCAAGATGCACACCATCGAAGGTGCCGATGGTGACTACGGCATTGGGGATATGTCGGGTTTCTATGATGTTATGGTAGATGTTCATCTTATTCCGATAATGACATTTTACCACGACCAATGACCTTGATTGCTTCATGCTCGGTGGAAGCGGTCAAGGTCATTGGTCGTGGGCAAACAACTGTATTTCAATAATATATTTTGCGATTTGCACGGCGTTGGTAGCGGCACCCTTACGGATGTTGTCGCTGACAATCCAAAGGTTCATGCCGTTGCTTACGCTGTAGTCGCGGCGAATGCGGCCCACAAAGACTTCGTCCTTGTCGTGAGCAGCAAGGGCCATGGGGTAGAGGTTGTTGGCGGGGTCGTCCTGAACGATAATGCCAGATGTGTGTTCCAACAAACTGCGGACTTCTTCCATTTCAAAAGGTCGCAAAGTCTCTATATTAACCGCCTCACTATGCCCCCCAGCAACGGGCACTCTACAGGCCGTAGCGGTGATGGCGATGTCGTTGTCACGCAGTATCTTGCGGGTTTCATTCACTAATTTTTCCTCCTCGGAAGTGTAACCGTTGTCGCCAAAATCGCCCGCATGGGGCAGCACATTGCGGTAGATTTGATGCGGGTAGGCGGGTTTTGTTGTTGTGGAGATGGTGCTTGCACCGTCTCCACAAAAATTTTCCTCGTTGTCCAACTGATTCATCCCTTTCAGTCCGCTGCCGCTTACGCTTTGGTAGGTGGAAATCACCAGGCGTTTGATGCCAAAAGCCTTATGTATGGGCGCCAAGGCCATCACCATCTGGATGGTGGAGCAGTTGGGGTTGGCGATGATGTGGGTCTTGTCCGTGATGGTGTCGGCGTTGATTTCGGGGACGACCAAGGGCGTGCCCTTCTCCATGCGCCAGGCCGAACTGTTGTCGACGACGAAGGTGCCTTGTTCGGCAAAGCGCGGCGCATATTGCCGTGAAGCCGAGGCACCTGCCGAGAAGATGGCGATGTCGGGGTGGCTGCCGAGGGCTTCCTCCACACTGACGACTTTGTGGGCCTTGCCTCGGAAAACGATTTCCTTGCCCACGGAGCGTTCCGAGGCGGCTACAATCAATTCGTTGATATGAATGTGCTGTTCGTCAAGCACTTGGAGTATCTTCGAGCCTACCAATCCGGTGGCTCCCACTACTGCCATTTTCATTTTTTCCCGTTTTGCGTATTTGGCTGCAAAATTAGGAAAAAATGTCAAGTTGCTGATTTAAAACCGCACTTTGTAGGAAAATGAAAATCATTCAACCGATTAATGAACGGCTCTCTGTGAGGTATTGGGCAGGATGCCGAACAGCAAATCTCCCATTCTTGGCATTACAAACGAAACATCACCGTACCCATGATTGGGCGGTTGATTCTCAACGGATAGCCGATATACTGTGCCGTAAAGTCCTTGTCGAAATGGTTCAGCAGGCCGTAACTTGACGAGATCTTGAAGATGATGTCGTTGTGTTGGATTCCGATGCCGAAATTCCATGAAAGGTTCACCCAGTGCCATAAAGGCTTGCCGCTGTTTTCGAGCGGACTGCCGAACAGATAGCTGCCGTTTCCTGATATGCTTCCTATAGAGGCGTTGCCTTTTCGGAAAAGCACCAAATCGAGACTTGGACCAGTAAAGAGCTGAAGCTCGGTGTGCACGCCCAACTTGTCGTGGTATTGCAGCATGACAGGAAGCACACCCGTAAGGTCGTGAGCTTTCACTTCAAGAGTTTGTCCATCCTCCTCAAACTTGGCGTAGGGACGGCTGTATTCCATGCGGATGCCCGTCATGAGGCCGAGCGGTGTTGCCCCAAGCATATACTCGCGGTCATATTCCGCACCGAAGGCAAAGCCCATCTTGCCTTGTTCCGATGCGATATACGACATGCTGATGCCGTTACACTGCATCGTTTTGCCCATCATGCAAACGCCCAATGTGTTGTTGACCCTCTTGCGGCTGACGGGCTCTTTTTTGGTTTCCTGCTGGGCAAATGCTGTGGAGCCCAGCAACAATGCAATTAGTAATAATGATTTGTGTTTCATAATGCAACAACTTATTAAGTAATTTTTTTAAACCTATTTGTAAACAATAATAGTTTATCTAATTAATTGTATTCGTATAGTATCGTTTATGATAGGTTTTTCCTCACAAGTGATAAAATTTGAAGGTAACACTAATATTATTCCGCTTGATTCTTGATATGGCACTGTTGATTGTAAATTGCACGCAAGAGTAATAACATCACCTTCTTTGACCTTGATTTCTTCTCCTGTTATTTCTATATTGTTTAGTCTAAAACGAATATTTGTAATAACGTCCTCGTTGGAAGCAGATTCTATTTTCAACAATTTCATATTAACATTATACATCCCATTAAACTCACAAACTATAAAAACTGATGTTGCGAACGAAGATCCTTTTATTTTTATTATGCCACAATTGTTAGATAAAACATATTCTCTTTCTCCATCAATAACAAATGCTGTCGACTTATCACAAGAGACACAATAAAAGGCAAGAAACAACAACAAGAACATTTTTGTTTTCATAATTATTACTGATTTTATGTTACCACCAATAGCTTCCATAAGCTTGGTCTTCAAAATAATTATACTCTTCAAGAAAAGAACCACCAATCATCTTAGCCTCTAATCCTTGCAATATGTAATTTGGTAAAAACATATCACCAAAAGCACGTGATTGCCATAAATGGTGTAATTCGTGAGGATACAAAGTTGGATCTTGAAAAAGTGCACTATTACCTATTACTGAATGTGCGCCAAATCCAGAGTACCATTCTTGAGGATCATAAAACATATCAATAACACCACCGGTATAATTGAGTGAAAGATTTTTCCAATCAAAATTCATTTTACCACCAAAAGCCAAATTGCCTAAACCAAAAGCATTAGTAGCAATATTTCCTATATTATTCTGCCACTGTAATAGTTTTTGTCCTTTACCTAAAGTTAAATTAATGGGACCAACACCCAATGTTACTTTTGAAAATGGATTTTCTCCTCTTGCCCAATTATTGCCAATTGAACTCATCGTCGTTCCTATCATTTGATAACCCAATTTACCCGCCAATTTGCCAATACCAGAGGTAGCTCCAAACCCTTTAACCATTCCAAAACCACCCGTAGCATTCCAACCTCCTGTTGCTAATCCAACAACACCAGCTTTCCAAACGCCATCCCAGCCTCCTCCTGATATTGCATTCATTGTAATATTAACGGTTCCGCTATTTAACATTGAACTTACCAAACCTGCAGATTTTGTAACTACGGTAGCTCCGTTAGCTGCTACCGTTGTCATACCTGTTGCTCCTATTGCCCCTGCAATTCCATAACCAAGAGTAGCTCCAACTATTGCTCCAGCAATGGCTCCTTTCCAAGCATCAGGCTTCCAATTCCAAAACGCTGCTGTTCCAGATTGAATTGAAGCACCTGCATAAGCGCCAACTGCAGCTCCAATAATCACAGGAATAAACCAAACAATTTCTCCATCCGGATCACTAAACATCACAGGATTATTCATGCAATAGCTATACCTGTTATGATTCTGCGTGAAGTCAGGGGCTTGCACGAAGGGGTCAGGGGAGAAGAAACGCCCTATCACAGGGTCATACAAGCGCGCATTGGCGTTGATGATGCGGAAACGGTCGTAGTGCTCGTGGCCTGTAAAGCCGCGGTCGAAGCAGAAAAAGGGCGGATCAGGGCTTGCCGTCCGCTCCCAATGGATTTCACAACAGGTGGTTGTCATTGCCGAATAATATTTTTCGTTGTGCATCTGCTTCATTCTGCCGCAAAGATAGTGGTTTTTCCCCAATCTAACATTCTTTTTTTTATGCTCAAAGTATAAAACCGTTTGTGCTGGCAGGCTTGTTTTTAGTTTCCTGCTGGGCGAACATGGTGGTGCCCAGCAGCAATGCGATTAGTAATAATGATTTGTGTTTCATAATATTTAAGTTTTATATGATTACCGTTTTCATATAATTGCCATTTTAAAAGTTTTTCCACCATGTTTTTGACCTGTCAATTCTTTTCCTTGTTACCCACACCCTTTCCAATAATCTTTGATACTCCTTCTCAGAAACCGAAACGGGTTCATCAATATATATTCTTGCTGTTTTAGATGGTTTATTGGAGAAAAATCTTACCATGTAAGTACTCCCAATAACAGCTTTTTCGAGTTGTTCCCTTTCTTCCAATGAAAAGGAACTTAACCCGTCAAGGATGGTATCGCCTTTAATAAAAGAAAACTCAATATGAAAACAGTCAGAATAACGAGAACCAGCAATATAAGTATTAGTTACAATGCCTACAGTTTCAATTCCTGTTGCCTCAAGAGTTTTTCTTTCTTTACGAAATTGCAATGCCAAAATAAGCGTTAGGAAGAAACAACATGCAGACACAATGAAAGCGATTCCAATTTTTCTTTTGTTTGTCATCATTATAATTATAATAAGGGTTTCAGATTAAAAAGGGTAGGGCTGTTGTATTTGTATGAAGTAGGAGGAATAAAATACGGATTATAAAGCCCGTACAAATAGACATTTGCTGTAGTAGGAGAATTGGCAACAACTATTACTTGAGGTAATTCAAATGTTCCTAAAGTTAATACTTCTGGGGTTTCATACGTGTTTAGTTGGTTTATCAATAATAAACTAATTCTTTTCATATAAGGGGGCTATTGATTTTAGTCATTTCGTGCCATATCCTCAGACTTTGCGAAGTCTTATAAAATCTGAAAATACGATATTGTAAAAATATGGCTTTTATTTGACATGGCAATAGGGGTATGCTGTTTTTTCCCATAAACGTGCTGATTGATTCAGAAACTGTGTCGTTTTGGCAAATTGGTGCCGATGATGTGGATTTTGCCTCGGGAAACGATTTCCTTGTCCACGGAGCGTTCCGAGGCGGCTACAATCAATTCGTTGATATGAAAGTGCTGTTCGTCAAGTACATGAAGGGTCTTCATTTTCTTTCCGTTTTGCGTATTTGGCTGCAAAATTAGGAAAAAATGTCAAGTTGCTGATTTAAAACCACACTTTGTATGAGAACGACGGGATGATGGGGAAGAAACTACGCTGCCAAAGTGTTTGCGGCTCATCGGGATATTGGTTCCAATAGAGCGGGTCGCCTTTCTTGTCGCCGTAGAAGTAATAGTACGGATTCTGTCGGCAATAGACATTGTAAATCGAGAAGGTCCATTCCGCCTTGCGGCCTTTCTCGGTCGTGGTCTTCCATTTGGCGGCCAAGTCGAGGCGGTGGTAGTCGCGCATCCTATTGCTGTTGCGCTCGCCGTAGATGTTGGTTTCGCTGAAATACACTTCGCCCTCAGGGGTGAATACAGGGATGCTTTGCACGCCGATGACGGGCGTGTAGGGCAACCCGCTCTGGTAGGTCCACAAGGCACTCAACGACCACCGTTCAGTCAGTTGATAATTCACATTGACATTGACGGAATGGGGACGGTCGTACTCAAACGCATATTCCTTGCCGTTGTTGATGTGGTCGAATTGTCGTGTGGTGTGCGAGTAGGTGTAGCCCAAATAGCCGTCCAAGCGGTTGTAGTTGAAGCGGGTCATCATTTCAAGGCCATACGACTTGCCTCGGCCACCGGCTTCCACCTTGCTGCGCCAGTCGGAGTCGCCGAGGAGGGTGCTGTAGCCTTCGCGGTAGGTGGCTAAGTCGCGGAGCAGCTTGTAGTAGGCATCCACTTCCACGGTAACATGGCCTTCGCCGAAGCCGCGCTGCCAACCGATGGAGGCTTGGTCGGAGGTGGCGGGTTTGATACGGGAGTCGGCGGGAATCCACACCTCGTTGTTCATAATGGAGCCCGGGGTCATCATCAGGTGGGCGTTTTGGGTAACGCGCATGGCGGTCAGGTTGACGGTGTTTTGCCCCATGTTGAAGCTGAGGTTCAGCCTCGGCTCCCAAGCGAGATGGTGATAGCCGCCGTTCATGAAGCTATTTGCCCTCAAACCGATGGAGCCGTTGAACCAAGTGCCGAATTTCAGTTTGTTGTCCAAATAAACCGAATTGTCGAACACGCTCGAAATATCAGGCAGATGGGTCTCCGCGAAGCTGCTGGTGAAGTGGTTGGGGCGGTAGCTGAGATAGGAGGCTTGCAAGCCATATTCGAGTGTCCATGCGTTGGAAAAGAAGAGTTTCCAGTCGGAGCGTAGCGAGAGGTCGCCGACACGCGATGAGGCCTTGACGAAGAAGTCGGCCGTGTCTATGCTGTTCTCAATATAGGCTTTCATGTTGTTTTTGAGGCGGTATTGTGTGAACGACAGCGTGTTGGCCATGAACAGCCGAGAACTGAGCGCGCTGTTCCATTGGCCTGAAACGAGCAGGTTGCCCCAAATGTTGTTGATGCTGTTGCGTTCGATGCCGCCGTTTTCCTTCTTGTTTTTCCAAATGCGCATGTAGTCGTCGCCTTCATAAATGTTGAAGGCGAAGCTGTTTTTGGCGTCGGGAGCCCAAGTGTATTTGGCGTTGATGTCGTGGAAGCCGTAGATGATGTTATAGTCCTGCGCCCCTGTCTCCTTGCTGATTTGGCTTGCTGCAAAAAGCAGCACCTCGGTGAGGGTCTTGCGGCCGGTGACGATGAAGCTGGAGTTTTTCAGTCCGCCCGGACCTTCGACGGCGAAGGCCAAGTCGGTGATGCCTGCGCTGAGCGAGCCTTTCAGCCGCGTGGGGTCGCCTTTCTTGGCGGTGAGGTCAACGATGGAAGACAGTTTTCCGCCATAGCGTGCGGGGAAACCGCCCTTGTAGATGTCCATCGAATTAATCATCTCCGAGTTGAACACCGACATGAAACCGCCCAAGTGGTTGACATAGATGAGCGGTACATTGTCGAGCATATAAAGGTTTTCGCCCGGGTTGCCGCCACGCACCACCATGAGGCTGGAACCTTCGGTGGCCGCCTCAATGCCGGGCAGCTGCTGCGCCGCCTTGATGATGTCGGGGCGACTGCCCAAGGTAGGGATTTGGTCGATACTTTTGGCATTGAGAGTGAGCGTGTTGAAGGTAGCACGACGCTCAATGCGGAGGGCACTCACCTCAACGGAATGGAGCATAGCGGTAGAAGGTCTTAGTCTGAGGTTTAAGGGCCGTTTTGGGGCTTCCTCGATGGTGAAGCAGGTGTCGACGAAGCCGATACAGGAAACACAGAGTTCGGCAGGCAAATCGGCGGCAAGGTTGAAATAACCTTTTTGGTCGGTGGAAGTGCCTTTGGAGCGGTCTTGCCGGTAAACATTGGCACCTATAATGCGCTCACCGTTAGCGGCATCGTTGATGAAGCCGGAGATATGAACATTTTGGGCTTGGACTGCATACGAAAACAATACAGCCAATAACATGATGACATTTACTTTTTTCATTATTCAGTTATTTTAGAATAAGGGACGGCTCGAAAGCCCGAAATTTCGCAGGCCTCATTATAATAAATCGTATCGCTCACATAGCAGGCACGGGCACCGAAGATGCCGTAGCCGTTCTCGACATTGCTGTAATGGTTGAATGGCATTATGACGCCGAGGAAAGGATTGGCATAGGCGCTAAGTTCAATGCTGGTGTAGCGACTTTTTAGGTAGTCGTAGAGGGACTCGGAGAGACCGTCCATACGCACAACGAGTTTGCCATGCAGCGGCTCAACGCCAGTAAGACTATCGCAAATTCCCCCGTATGACATATTGAACCGTCCGTTTATTTTCATCGTGTATGTGGTGTCGTTGATAATTGAATTGCTGAAAATCAAAAACATAGTTCCCGCATCAAACAAAACCGGGTCATCAACATAGTCCGAAGTAGCAATAGACCCTATATGTTCCCACCATCGCTTCCCATCGCCGTGTTTAATTGTACCACCTATTTTAGTAGAATAGTAGCGTATTTCGTTTGGATCGGTGGTAAAAGTAAGCAGGAAAGACGGACGCATAACAGCTTCTTCGTCAAGATAACCATTTTCGATGACTTCTAAACCCCTAAAAACAGGTGTTGGGGGGACAGATGTGCTGGCTGTGAGCGTGTCGTGGCCTGTAACGGCAATTTTGTAGGTATATTGCTTGCCGCTTTCTGTGATGGTGTTGCCAATGTAAAGACAGGCTTCCTCATCGTATAGCAGTGCTTCGGCAAATTCGCCGTCCACGAAAAGCAGCACTTCTGCATCGCGACAAATGGAAAGATGCACGGAATCAAGACATTGCGCCAACGACACTTGCGCCCACACGGGTTCGCCCGCAGTGAGAAAGGCATTAAGCACGGGCCTAGCCTCGAACTCGGGGCTTTCGTAACCGGTAACTTGCTTGCGGCACGAGGCTAACGCCACGACCGCCAAAAGGACAAAGAGATATTTTTTCATTTTTTATTCATTTTTCTGCCACTTCTTTGGCCCACCAAAACGGATGTTGAAGCCGAAAGTGTGTGTACTCAACTTATTACGACCATAATCAATTTCATAGAAAAGGCCAAAATGCCTTGAAAACAAATTAATGGCAGCTCCGGCTCCAATGGAGTAATAAAGTCCTGTTTCGCGAGTAATGTAGGAAACGCCATTAGGGAAAGTGGTTTCCGCGCCTAATTTTCCAACCGCATAGAGGTCTATATAATGGAACGACGGCTTGATGACGGCCGGAAACAAGTGTGCTTTTCCCACTGCGCCATAGTAAAGAAAAACGGGGTAGTTCAGATGATTGCCATCGCCAGATTTAAGAATCAAGGCCTTGCAAAACACGCCTACTTCCAAGAAATCATTATAGCCGTATAGGAATTCGGCTTTAGGGCCAACAAGGTTATTTATGGTTTGGTTAAATCCCGAAAAGCTGAGATTGAACTGCCCTTTTATGAAAGGTTTGGCACTTGAAGTGTTTTGTGCGAAAGCGAGACTCGTACTGAACAAGAATAATAATGTATAAACTAATTTTTTCATTTGTTTGAATGTTGAGAGTCTTGGCGGGTCGCAGTACGACCCGCCAAAACAATTTGTCATTATTTAGGGAAAGTAAGTTTGGGTGTATCTAATGTAGTTGACTGCCGATTTGAAGTGCAACATCCCAAAGCAAACCACAGATTGTTTTGCATTTGTAGTTTCGGTTGTTTTTTCTTTCTTGCATCCCAAAAGAGGACGAACACAGCCATAATAAAGGCAAACAGGGAAAATCTTTTTGTTATCATAGTGGTTAGGCTTTGATTGTGGATTAAATTGTTGAATAATAATATTTAAATGGACTTCCGATTCTATTTGATTTCGCGTTGATAGGATGCCGAAGTCCCATTTAAGGCAGCTTTCTAACGCGGTGCAAAATTACGGGTTTCCATTCAGTCTGACAAGCTTTTGACTTGTTTTTTTTGTATGTATGTATGTATGTATCAGTTAGTTGTCTTCAGGATTGATGAACAGGGTGTCGCAGGTCATGGGGGCGATGGCGGCAAACACGCCGCGGCCGTTTTTCACATTGCTGTAGAGGTTGAGGGGCGTGACGGTGCCAAGGAAGAGGTTGGTGTAGGCATCAGGATCATCGAAGGCATTTTGGCTTTTCATGTAATGGTAAGCCGATTCCGAGAGGCCGTGCATTCGTACCACCACTTCGCCCGAACGTTCCATGACACCACCTGTATGCTGTCCGCCCCATCCGTGGCTACTGAACCAAGCGTTGACTTTGAGGGTATAAACCGTGTCGTTGATGATTTCGTTGCTGAACAACAGGCGGTCAGACCCTTCGTTGAGCAATACGGGGTCGTCGGTATTGATGGACGCATTCATCGTCCCTGATTCCGTGGAGTGGCCTATGTAAGCGTGCGTCTCAGCATCATAGTACTCATTGAGGAAGGCTGCGTAGATATTGGAGCAGTAATACAAGTTCTGACGCGGGTCGGTCTTGAAGGTAATCATGAAGGCGGGGCAAGGACGACCTTCGTCATCGACGGTGGCGTTTTCTATGATTTCCACACGAGTCACCACGGGTTTTTCGGGCATTTGCGTTCGAGCAAAGAGGGTATCGAAGTTGGGGATGACCACCTTGCAGGCGTATTCGTGCATAGCTTCGGCAGCGGTTTCACCCATATAAAGGCCATCGCCGCTATGTTGCAGCTTTTCGGCAAACTGTCCGTCCACATAAAGCAGCACTTCGGCATCGGTGCAAGGGGCGGGGTGCACCGAATCGAGGCGTCGGGCGAAGGAGACCTGTGCCCACACTGGCTGACCTTCCTGTAGCACAGCGTTCAAAGTAGGCTGAGGGTCAAAATCGGGACGCTCGTAGTCGCTGACCTGCTTGCGGCAACCACAGAGGGCGAGCGCGACAAAAAGAAAGAAGATGAAAGGTTTTTTCATTGATAAATCATTTATTATTGTATGTCTGTCGCCCTGCGGCAGCCGCCTTTGTTTTTGCGGCGGCTGCCACAGTGTGACAGCCCTACAACGGTTATCGTTGCCATTTCTTCGGCCCAGGAAAGCGGATGTTGAAGCCCCAACGGTGGATGGATTTTGGGGTTGTCTTCCCTGAAAAATGTTTTTTTGGCTCTTTGTTCAAATTGTTGTATGCCAATTCATAAAAAACACCGAAATACCTTGACGGATTGATGGCCAAACCCACGCTGCCACCGATAAGGAATTCGTTGCGAATGGGTTCGGTAAAAAGGTCTTCGTAATCGGGTATATATTGTTCGGTAATGGTTCGCAAGCCCAAATCGCCACGACAGTAAATATCGACAAAATAAAAGTTCGGCAATAAAAAGGACAAAGGATGCAGTTCCGCATCAATGCCATAATGATAGTAACGGTCAATTTGCATACCATCAAAGAGAACAGGATGGTAAATGGTATCCGTGCCCTGAATGCCATATCCACCACCTATCGTCAAAAACTGGTCATAGGTGCCGAAACTTCCGAAAACACCCACCACGCACCAATTGGCAATACCATAGCCTATGCCAACATGGAAGTCGGGATAGTCGAAAGGAGGGTGTTTCTGCATCAAACGAGAATAGCTCAAGTCGATTTTGACATTGCCTTTGTTGAAAGGCTTTAATGAAGTAAAGGGAATCTTGCTTTGCGCAAAGGCTATGCAGGGAAGAAGAATGAAAGACAATAGAATATGTTTTTTTCTCATAATAACCGTTCTTGTAGGTTTGAAATCGTTCAACACATATTAAAATAAATACCTCATTCTTGTTTTAGTGACAAATTACAACCACTGTACCTGCATCTAATGTGCTGGCTGTACAATTGCAAGAATAAATTGAATATGAGTCGACATATTCATAATTGTTTACGTGTTTGGTAAAAGAAAAATGGTTACCTCCATGAACTGAATCAGAGACTGTTGGTGCAAGCTCCCCATTAACAAATATTCCGCCTGTACCAATAAAAACCTTATTAACATTGGCCGTTATTGTACGATTGCACCCCCACCACCCCAATGATTTATGATAAGGCTTGGCATAATACTTATAGCCATGCCTATAGTAATTTGTATTAATTGGGCCGAGTTTGTTATTGCTTATTCGTAATGTAATCCTATTGTTACCAATGGTGTTTTCGTTGTATAACTCATGATCTTCACAATGATGAGGATGTACATCTCTATTTCCATCAATTTGATGTTCATCGTCAAAAGTGTAAATCTTTAATTCAGAGGTGTTTCGGGGATAGCCTTGGTCGTCACATTGTTTCAAACAATCCATTTTGTCCACGATGGCATAAGCATATCCTCCTTCAAAGATTTTGTACAGAGTGTCTCCCACTTGAAAAAAGCCCTCAGCATTAGCGATGTTTCTGAAAGGATGATTGTACATTTTGGTTTCTATAGTGTATTCTCCGTCACTACCGAGAATAAGCCGAAACAGGTCCCGATGCTGCATAACATAATCTATCACTTCGTCCATGTTATCGAACATTTCCTCCGGGTTGATGGAATAGTATGCATCGTCTGCCATCTTTCCATAAGAAATGAAGCCGTCTTTTTCGTTGTTGGCTTCAGTATTTTCCATATAATAAAAAAGGTCTTCTGAGGTTTGAAATTGTAACATGTCCACAGATGCTTTAATTGTGGCATTGGGTTTTTTTTCCGTCTTCTCTTTCTTGCATCCCACTATGAGGACAAATGCTGCCATAACAAAGGCAAATAAGGTAAGTTTTTTTGTCATGATAATGATGTTTTAATTGTTGAATAATAATGTTTAAATATTTAGAAACTAATCTGTTACTATGAACTCTCCATAATATTCATCGCCATTGGGCAAGGTGAAGGTAACGATGTAGTCGCCCGCACTGGGGATGTAGCATTGAAATCCCGTGGGAGTCAGTGTTGAAAGGCAATCCACCGTAACACCTGCGGCCGTGGAAATTTCCACAGCTACCTGCCCC
>JBHACT010000042.1:0-57392 GCA_041854745.1 Candidatus Limimorpha sp.
GCAAAATTTGGAACAGCAAAACTTATTCGACAGGCAGGGCTTGCTTTTTTAATAGGAGGATAGAAAATTTTTTATCTTCTGTTTATCAATAATATACAAGCAGATTAGTCGATTAACCGAGTTTTATCGGACAACAATGATAGAGATTCAAGAACAGATTAAAGATTAGCACAATTTACAACGATGCCAAAAATTAAAAAAATCAAGAAGACAGCTCTTTTAAAAACTAAAGGGACACCAGTTTCAAAAAAACGCTATATTAAAAAAGTAACACTCGAAGATGTTGTTCATTTGTATAAACCGGAAGAGTTGAATGCTTTAGTTGAAATATCTATGGAGTCAGAAAAGATTCAAAAGAAAATGATAAAAAAAAGATCCATGGTTATTCGAGGAAGTATTAGAAACATCGTGTTGGGAATTACAAGCAAAGATTTAGTTGAAATAGCCAGATTACATTGAATTTTCGTTGGAGATCTGCATAATCCTTGTGATGTCATTTGGCGCATATAGGTTGGATTGTGTAGTTTTGTGCACGAAAACGACAAGGGTACTCGTCAGAGAATGATTAAGGATAGAAAAGACATAAGGGCAATATTAAGGACACCGATTGAAAGATACTATGAACTGGGGATGATTTCGTCCAGGGCCTTCAATATATGCAAGGCTGTTGACATAGGCACCGTAGGTGATCTTATTCAATGGCATTACGAAGATGGATTACGAAAGCTGCGCAATTGCGGACAATATACTATCAAGGAGTTTGAGGGGATCATCGGGATGGTCAATTATAAACATGCCGTGCAACTCTTGAAGAAGTTGGACGGGTATGAAGATTTACCCAAGTCGCTAAAAGACATTATTGTGGACAATTACAAAAGGCCGTTGCTTAGTTTCACGTTGGACTGCATAAGAAGCTTCTACGATGCCTTTGGTGACTGCAGGGCGTTTTATTCCTTCTTCTTCCGTGGCTTAGATGACTTGGATGTAAGGTTTAATAACATTGGTAATAGAGAGCTGAAGCACTATTGCTACCAGCTGCTTTCGGAAATACATTCCTCGTTTCGGAAAGCGGAGTTGGATGACACCTATACCTACGAGTTGGTCGTCATGGCCCGGGCGGTGTTATGGTTCTGCGACGATGGTTTTGCAGCGGAGCTTGAAGCCAAAGACCCGGATTTGAGGGTTAGGAGAAAAGCACTTTTGGAGGACTTTAGTGAACGAGCCGACCAACTCATCAATGCCGCGGCAAGTGTACGGCGGTATTTGATCCCCAGTTATTCGAGGGCTGTGGCGATGATGCAACTCTCGGAAGGCGAAGTGAGAAACAAGCTGCTTGAGATACGGGCATGGGGGCCTACCTACAGGACGATTTTCCTGTTTTTGGCAGAGCTGAAAGAGACGCTTTATTGGTACGAAAGTATAGATGGGGACGAGTTGGGCAACACGGTCGTCGCGAACAAGTACCGTTATCTGACGGAGGAGCAAGTTGGTTTTGTTGCCGGCTTTTACAAACAATACGGTTATTATCCCATGTTTTTCCTGTTAAGGGAACGCCTTGCGACTACGAAAGAAAGGGTGGAACGGATTTTTGCAATGGCAACGGGACTTTGTGACGGATGCCCAAAGAACCTGGCTGAAATTGGAAAGGAAATAGAGTGTAGCAGGGAGCGTGTCAGGCAACTGATGGTGTTGGCACCTAAAGACTTATTCAAAGACAGGGGATGGACGCATTACCAGCTTAACAACACTCTGGTTGTTTCGGAGATTGATGACCTGTATCTGAATGTCGTCGAAAACGAGAAAGTGAACATTTCGTTCGAGACTTTTGCCTTGGTATGTACCGAGGGATTCCCGATGAAAACAGCGAAAGAGAATGATTTGCGTTTTCTGGTCAACAACCGTTTGAATGTCAGTGTTATCAATAAGGTTTGTGGCGAGGTGAGCAGACAAAGCAGGCAGATAAGGCCGGAGACGGGTTCTATTTGTCTTGACGATCTGCTGAAGGAAGTGCCCGATGACAAGAAAGGCATATACAAGGAGGCCTTGCCAGTCATCATCACTAAGGCATTCGGATTGCCTGTTGACGAAAAAGGGAACATTGTTTTGCCTCCCAATGGGGTGGATGTGGTTTACGAGCTGAGTGAAATCCTGCGCGAGAAAGGCAGGCCGATGAGCATGAAGGAGCTGTATGCAGAACTGATCAAGCGATGTCCAGAGGTTAGGCACAAGAGTTTTGAACACGTCAGGGGGAAGGTGTTGCGGTCGGAGGCAATAGTACCCATTGGAAAGTCGTCGAGATACACCTTGGCCGAATGGGACCATGTGTATCGAGGAAGCATCAGGGACTTGGTAGTCGATATTTTGAAGAAATCCAGAACTCCTATGCACATCAATGAGATTATGGAGAAGGTGTTGCCGGCCTTTCCTTATACCAACAAGGGTAGTGTCACGTCGAGCCTGGGCAGCGACAAGGAGAGGTTTGTGTTGTGCGGCAATGGGTATTATGGGTTGAGGGAGGGGAAATATCGTGGAGAGGTTGTGCCGGAAAAAAAGCAATAGCCAACCGCGGTTGCTATTCTGTTTCGATGGAATTGGGGAAAAGTTGTAAATTTGCGGCATAAAAAAGGTGTGCTTTTATGAACGAAAACAAGATAAAAGAGGCGTTAAAGAAAGGCGAAAGGGTGACACTGGAGTGCAAGAAGGCAATGGCAGAGGTCCCAAAATCTCTTTGGGAGACCTACTCTGCGTTTGCAAATACTATAGGCGGCTTGATTATGCTCGGTGTGGACGAACATCGGAAAGAAACAGACTTGGCCAAGCGTTATGAGATTGTCGGCGTGAAGGACGCACAAAAGCTATTAGCAGATTTTTGGAACACGATCAATAGCGACAAGGTGAATGCGAATATCCTTGCCGACAGTGACGTGGAGGTGGTGAACATGGATGGCAAACAGATTGTCTGCATCCACGTGCCTATGGCCGACTGGAGGGCGAAGCCTATCTACATAAACGGCAATGTGTATAAAGGGACATTCAGACGCAACCACGAGGGCGACTATCATTGCACTGAAGAACAAGTAAAGGCAATGATACGAGACTCCAATACAGAGGGAAACGATGGCATCCTGATAGAGTATTATGGAATGAATGACGTTGACCAGGACTCGTTGCGCCAGTACCGCACGGAGTTCAGACAGGAGAACGGTACCCATATTTGGAACAAGGACGACGACAAGACATTCCTGCGGAATCTTGGCGGCTATACAGAAGACCGCAAGACGGGCCGGGAAGGGTTGACGTTGGCGGGTTTGATGATGTTTGGCAAAGGGTTGGCGATTAGGGATAGGTTTGCCAACTTCCGAATGGACTATTTGGACATGAGTCATCTTGTGAGCGGCGAACGCTATCATGACCGGCTGACTTACGACGGGTTGTGGGAGAATAATCTGTACCAATTCTTCCGCATCGTGTCGCCTAAAGTACAGTTTGACCTGCCGAGGCCGTTCAAGTTGGAGAAAGGAGGCCGTCGAAATGATGATACCCCACAACATGAAGCGGTTCGTGAGGCCTTTACGAATGCTATCATTCACTGTGATTTGCTGATGGATGCAGGTATTCTTAGAGTGGAAAAGCATGACGATTACCTCAGTTTTCGCAATCCTGGTTTGCTGAAATTGCCTGTGGAGGCCATCTATAAGGGTGGTAATTCAAAGGCTCGCAATCCGAAGATTCAGAATATGCTACGAATGATTGGGTATGGTGAAAATTTGGGTTCGGGTTTTCCAAAGATTCTTGCGGCTTGGAAAGAAACCAATTGGGGTGAACCGCAATTGCTGAACAAGCTTGATTTGGATGAAGTGGAATTGGTGTTGCCCGTACCCTTATCCAAGTTGGTGACAACAGCAGATGGGTTGTCTAAAGGGTTGACCGATGGGTTGCCTGATGGGTTGTCTAAAAGGTTGTCTGAAGAGTTGTCTAAAGGATTGTCAGAAACAGCCGTAAATATCTGCAAAATGATATTTGCCGATAATTATATCAGCAGAGAAGTGTTGGCAGAAAAGGCAGGAATATCCGTTACTGCGGTGCAAAAACATATCAATAAGCTGAAGTCCATCGGTGTACTTAAACGTATAGGATCTGCCCGACGTGGACATTGGGAGGTTGTCGAATAGCACTTTATGATTGTTTAATTAGCGATAATAACAGATTACTTAAAGCGTCGGCTTTGACGTTAAAAAAGATGGGAAAGACAACCATTTGTCCATTCTCATGTTTTTCTTTGATTAATGATATTTCTTCGTTTGCACATTTTGACACAATGGAGTTTGGACTTAAAATAATTATGGCATAATTACATAAACCAACTCCTTCTACGAAGTTCTTATAATTTCGTTGGTCGCCCATAAGCATTTCTCTCCTATCGTACCATACTGGAATACCATAATTATCCAAATGATATAACAATGATTCAACTAACAATTTCCTGTCTTTACTCGAAAAACAAAAGAATACTTTCATAATCTGTTATTATCGCTAATCGTTATCCAGCCTATTTCGTATATTGCTAGAAAAACGACTTATGACTGAAGGTATACAACAAATTGCTATTACAGCGGCTATAGAAGGGTTTTTGAACCACTGCCGCTTTGAGAGAAAACTGGACGAGAAAACAATCAAGGCTTATCGTTTTGACATAAAACAATTTACCGCTGATTTGGGAACGGATGCCAAATTGTGTGTTGTTACACGGGATTACCTGAAACGATGGATTGCGTCATTGTCTAATTATCGGTACAAGACGATTAAAAGAAAAATTGCATCCGTCAACACTTTAATGAATTATTTGGAAGTGGAATTGGAGGAGTTCAACAATCCATTGCGAAGCCTGCATATTCGTTTAAAGCCGCCCGTAAGATTGCCGGTGGTGATGACGAAGGAAGAGATGCAGCGAATCATGGGAAGACTTGATGTAGAGATGCATGCTGTAAAGAATGACACTCAACGGTTTTTTGCCATTCGCAACAAAGCGATTATTGAACTGTTGTTTGGCTCAGGGATGAGAATCGGAGAGTTGTGCGGTCTCAGGAATCAGGATGTGGATCTTTGTCGGGGACAAGTGCGAATCATTGGGAAAGGGAACAAGGAAAGGATTGTTGATGTTTGTTTGCCCGTGATAATACAGTCGTTAAAGCAATGGGTGGAAGTACGCAAGCCATCGGATTGTCCTGAAGACGGTTTCTTTACCAGCCGAATCGGGCGAAAACTTGGTCCTCAGACGGTAAGGTTGTTGGTTCATCGGCTAACAAGCGACTGCAAGATAGAAAAGCATGTTACACCGCATACTTTCCGACACACGTTTGCAACTCTTCTTCTTGAAGAAAACGTAGACATTGTCAATATCCAGCACATTTTGGGTCACAGCTCTATTGCGACTACACAGATTTATCTCCATGTTAATCCTTGTAGACAACGTGAGGTATTGACCAACCATCATCCTCGAAGCAGGATGTGATTCTTTAAGAAAGAGGTGTCGATACCTTTGGCTGACTCCCCTGGCCTACGCCCCCCCTCGGAGGTGGATAGACTCTCCCGCCGCTTCGCGGCACCCCCTCTCAGAGGGGAAAATTCCCGCAAAATTCCTGCATTGTGGCTTGGAGTGTATTGGAAGGATAGGTAATTTTGGAGCGTGTAATAAAAAAGGTGCTTAGAGACACTGCTTTTGTGGAAGATTGCCTTATCTCACAAGCACCCGAAGCAAAACGAGAAGACTTGGACGCGTAGGACATACGCCCTTGGCGTGTCGTTATACCCGTTTTTGCGTGGCAAAGATAGGGATTTTATGTGGACAAAATCAAGGATACCTTAACTAATTGATAAATGAACAACTTAAAATTTTACATCTATGAGAAAGCGTAGAAGCTTGCTGATCGCGGTGATGGTGATTGCCGCGACAGCTGCAACCTTCTTCGTCGGTTGCAAGAAGGAGAAAGACGAAGCGGCGACCAATGCCGACAGAAGCGAGGCACAAGCCTTGCTGAACCGAATCGAGGCGTTCCAAACGCTGCGTGATGCCGTCAATTCCGGAGCGAAAGCAGACGGAAGCATGACGGTTGAGGAAATGCGCCAGGCTCTTGACCTTGTGTCGAACTATGAGCACAGCGAACACATGACCTACTGCCTGAACACCGTGCTTGACACTTTGCACATTGCCATGCCTACTGTTGACGGAGAGGGCCATGTAAGCAATGCCGATGTTGTGGCAACTTACAATGCCTTTGAGACCGCCTTGGAGAAGTGTATGCTTGGAGTGAAAGATGGAATGGATGTGCCGAGTTACTTCAGCATTGTGATGCCAAAGACAGGTGCAAAGGATGACGATGACATCGATATTGTCTTTTTGAGAGGAGAAGCAGATGAAGATCCTGGTTACGAAGAGCACACTAGCGAAGGACCTTTTAGAGAAGGTGACGATTTTATTTGGGGAGGGAACGGTGGTTATTGCGACCCACCTATGGGTATTAACATTGCCACTGATGCTGCAAAAGAACTTACTAAACAGTTTAAGTTTACACCTGATGTTCAGCATCAAGGACAATCGTATATTTTGGAAAATGTGGAACATGTTTATTATGCACCTGCCCATGAATTGATTCCTGATAACTATATATATTATTTGGATCCTAATATGGAGGATTGTGCTCCTACATGGCTTTTCCTGTATATTGGAGATTCTATTCCAGAGATATGTATCCCATATGATGAGATGAATTGTTATTGGCGTAGTATTCGTCGTAATATTGCACTTCCTTTTGCTCCTTTATACTATGGGACAAATTCTCATTCACCTTATCATAAATGTATTATTATTGATAGAATAGATATGAGGCGTACACGTGCAATGCATGTGGCTCATGTTGTTTATTGTCATGTATGTTGGTCAGAACCCACACTTCCTCCTGTTCGTTGATATGAAACATTTGGGTTCGATATTAATTGCCTTGGCCCTATTATTGGGGGCCAAGGCCTTTGCCCAAGAGTGGGAATATTCCATCGGATATCACTTAATGGATGATGTAATGACCCGACAATACTGCACTTATGAAATGTCGGACGGGAGAGTCGTTGTTAGTGCTGCGTTTCTTTACAATGATGGTTCAACCTATCCATTCTATCCACCGCACAATGCCTTGATTGCGTTGTCGCCAGATGGAGCGGTTTTGGCGCAAGCTGACTATTTCAAATCTGGGTATTGGGGCTCGTCCTATAATCCGTATGTATTTGAGAGTGAAGACGGAGAACTGTATGCGCTGATGTCGTTTAGTCCTGACCACGATTCAAACTATTTCAACTATTTCTTAAATTATGACAATCCGCCGATAGATGCCATTCTCGGACTGTACAAACTTAATGACAATCTTCAAATTGAACAAAGTTACGAATACAGTTTCCCTATCGATACTTTTGATGTGACTGGTTATTATAGTTGCGAATCAAGCGGTAGCATCCACATTCATTCTGCGATTAATGACGAGGGTAATATTGTTGGAGTCTATACAAAGAATGTCAGTTATGATTATAACAACTCCCATGGGTTTGATTCTCTTTTCTTCTTTAGGATGAATTATGAGGGCGAACTGTTGGCCAATGTCGGCTATGAACTGCCGTATTCTGGAGAACCTTGGCAGATGCTATTTTGGCGCGAACAACTTGTGAAAACCGATTATGGGTATATCTATTATTCAAATCGTAACAATGTGCCACCTTCACCAAATAATGCTTCCGTGAATCGAGCATATGCAGGGACAGTTGCTTACCTGGATAAAGATTTCAACTTAATGAGGACAAGGCAACTTGTACATCCTGGGGGAAACGGCAACGACCAATACCTATTTGATGATGTATCTATTGTGCGGAGCAGGCATAACACGACCTATTTAGCCACACGGTCAAGTAGGTATTATGATGAAAGTATGGATGACTGTTTTTTGTATGAATTGAACGATGACATTGGAGGCGTGGAAGACATTGTTCCAATTGTTCTTGAAACCGAGCGAAAAACTGAAGATTTTGATTTTGTTGCTGATAGCAGGGCTGTAACTCTTATGGATAATTATTCATTATTATATTGCTATTCCTTGAATGTGGGTTTTTTCCCATATGAAAAGGATTCGTGGATTGTAATTGAAAAACTTGACGAGGATTTTAATACACTTTCAACGGTATATTATAGCAACGATTATGATAGGCTTTGGTGTGCTGCTGCGAGCATTACCGCTGCAAGGGATGGTGGTGTTTTTCTGACTTTAAATTCAAAAAAACTGGATTCGTATGACAGAGCAACTTCTGTTGTAAAATTTCCTGCCGAGGCTTTTGTGGGTATCGAGGAAGCGCATGACAACGGGCTGAAGGTGGCGGTGGCTTATCCTAATCCAGGGAAGGATGTGCTGAATATTAGGACGGGGTTGCGGGATGCTTGGGTGGAGGTGTATGACTCCAACGGAAGACTCATCCACAGCCAAGCCCTCACAGAAAATGTGACGGGGATTGATGCTGGAGATTGGGCTGAAGGAATTTATGTTTGGAAGGTGATGGCTGAGGGAAAGGAAGCGGAATGTGGGAAGTGGGTGAAGGAGTGATTATTTTCGTTATGCGTGCTAACGTTATACGTGCTAACGACGGGTGGTTTAGGAGTGAATGGGGCCATAAATAATAGATGAATGCGAGATGAAATTATGAGCGAGAGTAAAGATTTTGTGAAGATACGGCATTTGATGGAGTATGCTGAGCGATTGCCAAAGCATGACAACGTTGTTGTGCTGAAGGCGTTGCTCGCCACTATAGCGGAAGAGGATGGCGACTGGACACAGGCGGTGAGAATCGCTATGGAGGAGGCAGAGGAGCGGCAGGAAGCAGCTGAGATGCATAGCCGTTACAAGATTTCGAACCAGAAGATTACGGCTTTTGTGAAGCTGTTCCGCATCATCTATGACCTGCATATCTTTGAGACGGCTGACGGCAGAATCGCCTCGAACTCGGAGGATTTTGTCTGCGACTTGGGGCTGTACTTCAACACGGAAATCCGCAACATGAGGAACCTGCTTTCGTCGGCGAAGCGGACGGGCAACTTCATGGATGTGTTTGACAGGCTGCATGAGCTTGCGCAGGCGTATTATGAGAAGGGGGACGGGCTGAATGCCGGAAAGCGGGCTGAGGCTCGTGAGTGGCAACAACGCATCGATTTCGACGGTTTTTGATTATACGTACAATTGTAGTATAATTCATAGTCCGACACAAGGCCTCATCTTTGCCCACGATTTAACCTTCGTGGGCTTTTTCTTTATCGGTACCGTAAGGATGGCCCGCGCCAAAACGAAAGTATCATGTTAGACACCATCACCTTTGACCAACTGCCCCAGGCCGTCGCCGACATCCTCGACGGCATCGCGGAGCTGAAGAGCATCTGCAACGACATCCGTGACAAGGACTCCGGAAAGGATGTTTACCTCACCGTGGAGGAGCTTTGCGCCTACCACCCCGACCATCCCTCGCAACAGACCGTGCGCCGCTGGAAACGGCTGGGCTACTTCCCCTATTACAAGGACGGGGAGACGCGCCGCGTGAAGTTCAAGAAGTCGGAGATAGACGCTTGGATTGCCTCAAGCAGGCACATGTCGCGCCAGGAGCGGAACGCGCTGCACGACGCGCAGATCCTTGCCAGACGGCAACAAATGGAGATAGGAGGGCTGGACGATGAATGAAGACCTGAAGGAATACCCCGTGCTGTTCGACTGGATAGAGCTGTCGGACCTGCTGCTGATGCTGCACCTGACCAAGAATACCCTGAAGGAGTGGTGTTCGGAGGGCGGGCTGAAATGCAGCCGCATCAAGAACAAGACCTATTTCCTGCGCCAGGACATCGAGCGCTTTCTCTACAACCATTACCAAACCTACAAGCCATGAACACCGACAAAAGCAACGCCCCGGCGATGTACTTCTGGGGCACCCCCGACAACTACGCCGTGAAGCCCTCGGCGCAATGCGACCTGAAGAGACTGCCCGGCTTCAGCATCTTCAGGCGACCCATCACGAACAAATACCCTTACCAGGTGGTGAACCTGATCGATGTGTTCAACTACATCATCAGCGACTACGCCAAAGACCGCACCCGCGAATACCGCTCGATCAAGGACGAACGGTACCGCCGGCAGTACAAGTCGGACAAGTTCGACTACTGCACCTTCTCCGGCATCTTCACGGTGCGCATCGACAAGGCCATCATCCAGCACTCGGGCTACCTCTGCCTCGACTTCGACCACCTGAAGGAGGTGGAGGCCGTGTTTGAGCAGCTGAAGCAGGATCCTTATTTCGAGACGCTGCTGCTGTTTCGCAGTCCCTCGGGCGACGGGTTGAAGTGGGTGATCTCGTTCACGGACTCCTTCTATCGGTACGGCAACGACGGGGAGTCGTTCGGGGAATACCAGGTGCGGTTCTTCGCCAGTCTCTACAACTACATCTTCAACCACTACGGCGTGGAGGTTGACCGCCACTGCCGCAACCTCTCCCGCGCCTGTTACCTGCCGCACGACGCGGATGCCTACCTCAATCCCTCGTTGCTATGAAGAAAGCCGTCTTCAATCCCGATGACTGGAATGCCGCCGTGGCTTCGTCGGCTAGGCACACGGATGTTGAAGCTCTGGTGAGTGCCGTCGAGGCCACGGGCATCGACATCACGGCTGCCTATTCCGACTGGCTGGCCATCGGCTTTGCCCTGGTGTCGGAGCTGGGCGAGGAAGGGCGGCCGCTCTTCCATCGCCTCAGCCGCTTCTATCCGGGTTATGACATGGCCGAGGCCGACCGGCAATACACGGCCTGCCTGCGTGACGGGAGCCGAGAAATCAGCATCGCCACGCTGTTTTACATCGCAAAACGTCATGGCGTTTCCTCATTTTCCTCAAGTTCCTCAACTGGCTGGGTTGAGGAACTTGAGGAAAACAACAGTGGTTGTTCTTGCGTTTCGGCTGAAAACGATACTCCAAAGTCTTTGCCAACCTTTTCGCAATCAGTCCGTTCGGATCTTCCAGTCATCATGCAACGCATTGTTTCCGATTCCGTTTCGGATGTGGACGCAGACATCCTAATCCTTGGTTCTCTTGCTGTTTTTTCGGCTTGTATCCCCAATGTTTTTGGCGTATATGATCGCCGAGAAGTTTTTGCCAACCTCTTTCTTTATGTCACCGCCCGAGCATCGGCAGGCAAAGGGCGGCTCTCATTGTGCCGTCATCTCGTGGCTCCAATACACCAGGCGTTACGTGACAAATATCACAGACAGATGAAGAAGTTTGAAGCCGCCCAAGCCGCTTTTGTTACCAATCGTAAAAACGCCCTTGCCGTGCAGCCTAAGGAACCGCCATTCCTCACCCTGTTTGTTCCTGCCAACAGCACGGCCACGGTGGTTTATCAAACACTTGCCCAGAACAATGGAGTCGGTCTCCTGTTCGAGACCGAAGGCGACACCCTGGCCAATGCATTCAACTCTGACCTTGGCAACTATTCAGACGGTTTTCGAAAGGCTTTCCATCATGAATCCATTTCCTACCTCCGCAAGAAAGACCATGAATTCGTCGAGATTGTCAAACCTAAGTTCTCCGCTGTTCTTTCAGGTACACCTCAGCAGATCTTCAACCTCATTCCTGATGCCGAAAACGGTCTTTTCAGCCGCTTCATTTTCTATACCATGCCTACTGAACTTGTCTGGCATGACATGTTCGCTTTCACGGGCGTTTCTACGGCTGATGAGCAGTTCAAGCAAATAGGCCGTGACTTCTATTCTTTTTTGAAGACGTTTCCCAAGAATCCAGTGCAGTTTACCCTTAGCCGGGTGCAGCAAGTCCAGTTCAACGCTTTCTTTGAGGCCACACAGCTTCGCTACGCTCGGTTCTTCGGTGATGACATCATTGCGTCTGTCCGCCGTCTTGGCCTTATTCTATTTAGGTTTGCGATGATTCTTTCGGTTTTGCGTCTCATCGATGAAAAGCCTTTTTCCTCTCAAAAGGTGCGGGAAGGGCTCGTGTGCGCGGATGCGGATTTCTCCACCGCCTTGGCAATGGTCAAAGTCCTGTTGGTTCATACAAGTTCTATTTTTCAGGCTTTACCCCGAAAGCAGCCATCGTATAAAGCACTCAAAGGTAGCAAACAGTTTGCCGATGCCTCGCGATCAAAATTTTTTGAGGCCTTGCCAGCTTCGTTCAATCGTTCGACTTATCTCGCTATCGCCCAATCTTATGGCATCTCTGACAAGACCGCTGAACGATACATTGCGGAGCTTTGCAAGTCAGGGCAGCTGGAGCATCCGGCCAACGGGCAATACAATAAATCTTCTTGATCATGGAAGCACTTATCCACATTGAAGCTTACACGGTGGCTGCTTACCGTGCTATCCGCCCCGCCATCGTGGCCACCAACATCGGCTACTTTGGCGTGAGTGGCCTGCTGATTTCGGCCAAAATCAAAACCAAGGATTATTCTTACCTGGTTGATGTGGTCAACCAAGCTGCTGAAGACGCTGGGGTTGAACGCTCGGAATACAGCATTGTATTAATGGAGATGCATAAAGCGTGAGCTTTAGAAATCAGTTTATTAGGGCCTCGGCATCGCTATCGATGTCTGGGGCTTTTTTGTTGAGGAGCAAGAGCAATTGTCGGGATTCGTTGAGAATAGGCTCTCGCTCTTCGAGAATTTTAGCCGTTTCCCGGATGCAATTTTGCACGGTTTCGTCGGAGGGATCACCGTCAAGGAGCTTGTCGATAGCGGCCACTCTCTTGTCGATGTCGGCAATTTGCGCGTTCAATTGTTTCAGGCGTTGGATTATCAGTTTCTTGTCCATGACTTGATGGTTTTGTGGCAAATAAAGAAGGCGCAGACTATGCCGCAACCATTGTCAAAAGGCTCTGGTAAACCCTACAAGTATGGAAACGACCAGCCCACGCCTATGGCGCAGGCCTTATCGTTCGGTCTCCACTTGTTGAAATTTACCAGATTTCTTTGACTAGGAAACGCGAGCGTAAAGCCTTATCATTATGTCTTATACGGGTACAAAAGTAAGACTTTTCTGTGAAAGGGAGAAATTTTGTGGATTTTGAGGGGTGGGATTTTCCTCACTTTCCTCAAGTTCCTCATTTTCCTCAACATGTTTTCGTGAGGAAAATTAGCGCGGGATGATGCCTGGTGTGGGCTTTTTTAGTGAGCGGTTGTGGATAGGTGGGGGCGTGTCAACGGGGTTGGGAGGCGTGTCAACGGGATGGATTTTCGTGGCGAGGGTGGGTGTTTGTTATTGGTTTTCGTGTCAACGATGGTACAAGGTTTTGGGAATCGGTTGACACGTGGTTGACACGGGAGGGGGAGTTTGGGGAAAGAAAAATCCCTAACTCGTTGATTTTCAGAGTTAGGGATTTGGAATTGTCGTACTCCCGCAGGGAGTCGAACCCTGGACACCCTGATTAAGAGTCAGGTGCTCTACCAACTGAGCTACGGAAGCATCGTTTGCGACTGCAAAAGTACAACCTTTTTTTATTCCCGCAATGCTTTTTCTTCAAAAAAATTTTGTTGTCCTGTTCAAATAACAGTAAATCAATTTATTGTCTCGTAAACCAAGTCTTAAACTCGGCCACACGAGCCTTGCTGACGATAATCTTTTCCGGGGTCTCGACAAAAAGGTTGATGGCCAACTTGTTGCCAAACCAAACCGACACATCTTTGATGGACTGGCGCGTAACAACAAACTGACGATTGGCTCGGAAAAACTCATGCGGGTCGAGTTCGCTCATCACATCATCCAATGTGTGGTTCATGTAAAATGTCTTGCCTTCTTTGGTCACAATCTTCAATGTCTTAGCATCAATGTAAATGTAAACAATGTTGCTGACCGACAACGGGATAAACTTGTCGCGTTCCGGAAACAGAAAGTAGTTTCTATATTTCTTCTTCTCGCTCAATTGGCTAATAAGGGCTTCTATCCGGCTGTCTTCACCTCGTTTCTCAACCAATGAACGGTATTTGTTCATGGCGCGTTCCAACGATTCCTTGGCGATGGGCTTCAACAGATAGTCAATGCCATTCGCCTCGAAGGCCTTGAGGGCATACTCGTCGTAGGCCGTGGTAAAGATGACCGGGCAGGTGATAGTAACACGCTCAAAAATGACAAACGAAGAACCGTCCGCCAAATGGATGTCCATAAACATTAGGTCGGGCATGGAATGGCTTGATATCCAATCAACACTGTCTTCAACAGATTCAAGTATGCCAACGATTTCAATACCCGGGCTGACTTCCGCAAGAAGTTTCATCAGCGTCTTCACAGCCATAACTTCATCTTCAATAATTAGTGCTTTCATTGTGTTTATCCGTCTTGTTTAAGAGGCAAAATTACGCTAAAAATCTTTCCATCGTCAAAAATTTCAATATTTTCGTCCCATTTTATTCTATATCGCTCCGAAAGGTTGGCCAAACCGATACCACTTCCTTCAACATTTCCAATTTTCGGATGAATTTCATTGCTGATGATCAGGTGGCCGTCATCATCGGTCAGAATGTGTACCGTCAGCGGTTGTTTTGACGAAATGACATTGTGCTTGATGGCGTTTTCCATCAATCCTTGGATGGAGAGGGGCAAAACATAGTAGTTGTCGTAGGTGTCGTGATCGATGTGAGAGTCGAAAACCAAGCTGTCGCCATAGCGCATTTTCATCATGACACAGTAGGAACGAACACAATCCAGCTCTTCGGCCAATGTTACCACCTCCTTGTTTTGCAAGGTATAGCGTAGTACTTTGGAAAGCTTTTGGGTAAAAACTTCGGCCTTGTCGGAATCAACCTCAATCAGCGACCCCAGTGTGTTCAACGAATTAAAAAGGAAATGAGGATCCATTTGGTTTTTCAAGGCTTCGTAGCGCGTTCGAATATTATCGGCACGAAGGGTCTCGTTCTCAACGGCAACCTTTTTTTCATGATAGAGCGAACGCTGCAAATAGCTGAACACAATAGCGATAGCCACCAACAAAAAATCAGCCAACATCCCACGGCTGATATATCCAATCAACGACCGGTGCGGGCCTGGACGATAGGGCAAAAGATACAATTGCAGCACTGTGCATAACGAACTTAAAGCGCACGCAATCAATAGTGTACCTATAATAATCACCATCAATTCGTTTCCTTGCCGCCTGAAGGTCTTAGCCATTATCTTCCTATTGTAAATAAACACCGACAATAGGATCAGAAATGAAAACGGAACATTGAGCAACAAGACAATGGTAAACCTTTGTTTTTTAAACTTGTAGCCCGACTGGGAGCGGTCGCCGGTAGAGAGGCTGTGGCTTCGTTTTTGTGCCGGTCCAAATTCGGATGTGTTCGGACCATCCGCCTGTTTCTCCTTCGTATGCACTGACATTTCCCTATCTTCTTGATTGGCAAAAGACGGCCTGCCAAAATAATGGCTTAACGCGAACAGGGAATAATAGGCAATCGTGATGGCAAGAGACAACATGACAATCCGCTTCAGCGAAAGATAATTGTCAACCTCGTGATTTTTTTGTCTATCCATGCCGCCAACCCAATCATTCATATCTCAAAGCGTTGATTGGATCGGTGCGCGAAGCTTTCAAGGCGGGGAAGAAACCGGCGATGAGGCCCAACACGGCACACGAAACAAAGGAGATGACCATCCACAGCGGATTGACCACAAAAGGCAACGACATCACCAACGCGACCGCATACGACAATACCAAGCCCAAAATAAGACCCAACACGCCTCCAATGAGGCTCAAGATAATGCTTTCGGTGAGGAATTGCATCAATATGGCGGAGTTTTTGGCACCGATGGACATGCGCAAACCGATTTCTTTGGTGCGCTCCGTCACGGTAACATACATGATGTTCATAATGCCGATACAGCCTACCAACAATGAAATCAACGCGATAGCGACCAGAACGGTGGTGATCATGCCCGTCATGGACGACATCATTTCCAACATTTCCTGCTGGGTACGCACCTCGAAGTCGTTGGAACCGCCATCTGGAATCTTATGCGAGGCGCGAAGAATGCTTTCAATCTCTTCAACGGCGGCCTCAGCAACATTTTCGGAAGCGGCAGAACACACAATCTGCTGAATGTAGTCGACACCCAACATACGCTTCTGCACGGTACTGTAAGGCATCACCACAAGGTCGTCCTGATCCATACCCATGCTGTTCTCGCCCCTCTCCTTCAAGGTCCCGATGACCTTGAACGGCATGTTGCCCACGCGGATAGTCTTGCCGATGGGGTTCTCACCGTCATCGAAAAGCTCTTCGACGATGGTCTGGCCTATCAAGCCAACCTTGGCGTATTTCTTCACATCGTCGTCGGTGAAATTCACGCCTGTCGCGATTTCGTATTTCCTGATTTCGAGATAATCGGGCGATCCGCCATAGACCGTACCCGACCAGTTCTTGGAGCCGTTCACCAACTGCCCGCCGCTGTTGACAACGGGACTGACCATAGTAATATTCTTGGCGTTCTTGGCAATCAGCTCACAGTCGCGCACTTTAAGCGACTGCACATTGGAGGCACCCATACTCACACCGCCCCGCCTCTGGTTGGCACGCATTACCATGATGAGGTTGGTGCCCATGTCCGACAGCTGGTTGGCCGTGCTTTGTTTCAGTCCCTCGCCCAAGTTGACCACCGCAATGACGGCAGCAATGCCAATCACTATGCCGAGCATGGAAAGAGCCGAGCGCGTCTTGTTGCGCAGCAGGGCTTTTGCCGAAATCCTTATAAGGTTCAATATATCCATTTCAATAGTCGTTTTCTACCGGCAGGCTCGCCAAGGCTTCCGCTGCCGACTTGGTCGCCACAGGCTCGTCACGGAGAATGTGGCCGTCGCGAAGGAAAATCGTTCTGTTAGTAAACACCGCAATATCAGACTCGTGCGTCACAAAGGCAATGGTTTTGCCTTGCTCGTGCAGGCTCTGAAAAAGGCTCATGATTTCGTATGAGGTGCGTGTGTCGAGGTTACCCGTGGCTTCGTCGGCAAGCACAATGACAGGGTCGTTGACTAAGGCGCGGGCAATGGCCACACGCTGCTGCTGGCCGCCCGAAAGTTGGTTGGGCATGTGATCCATTCGGTCTTTCAAACCCACCAATTCCAAGGTATACTGTGCTTTCTCGTGACGCTCGCGGTGTGAAACATCAGGATTGTACACCAAGGGCAATTCCACATTCTCCAAGGCCGAAGTACGCGGCAAGAGGTTGTAGGACTGGAACACAAAGCCAATCTTGCGATTGCGTATTTCCGACAGCTCGTTCTTCGGGCGTTCCCTGACGGAGATACCATCGATAAGATACTCGCCCGAAGTGGGCTGGTCGAGGCAACCAAGTATGTTCAACAGGGTGGACTTGCCGCTACCCGACGAACCCATGATACTAACGAACTCGCCTTGGCAAATCTCGAACGACACACCCTTAAGGGCGTGCACTTGCTCGCTTCCCACGACAAAAGTCCGCTTGAGGTTCTCAACCTTGATGATGGAATTCTGTGCAGCCATAACTTATTGGATTACATCGGTGGACCGCTTGGGCCACCGCCTTTGTTGTTACTCTTATTGTCGCCATCACTTTTTTTCCTGCCCGGAGGACCTGGCATGAAGGGGTTCTCACCTGTCTTCTTGGCTTTTTCCTTGACGACATATTGGGCCGAAAGCACTACCGAGTCTCCAGTCTGAACACCTTGCTCAATAATTCGATAAGCACCGTCGCTCACGCCCACCTTCACGGGACGAGGCATCATATTGTCGCCTTTCTTCACCCATACCATGTTGTGATTGCCCGATGGCACTTGGTCTTCCATCATCTGCGGGTGCTCTCCCAGAGGCATTTCGCCTTGCGGGCGTTGGCTCTCATCAGGTTTGCCGTTGTTCTTTCTAAGGGCTTTCAGCACTGTCTCGTCGGGCGTGAAGTTGAAGGCCTCGGCGGGGACAGCCAATCCCGTCTGCTCCTCGACAACGATGGTCACGCTGGCGGTCATGCCGGGGAAGAGCTTTTGGTCAGGGTTGGGCGCATCTATGATGACGGTATACGTTACCACATTGCTTGTGGTAGTGGGTTTCATCCGGATCTGGCTCACGATACCGTTGAAGTTGTCTTCCGTATAGGCGTCCACAGTGAAGGTAACACGCTGTCCTTCTTTTACTTGCCCGATGTCGGCTTCGTCCACATCTGCCTCCACCTGCATTTTGGTCAAGTCGTTGGCAAGCGTGAACAAGGTCGGCGTGCTGAACGATGCGGCCACTGTCTGCCCTACCTCCACGGCGCGGTCGAGGACGATACCATCAATAGGTGAGTAAATCTCGGCATAGGCCAAGTCAACCCTTGCCTGATCGTATGAGGCTTGGGCATTTCTCTTGCTCATCTGGGCTTGGGTGTAGGTGTTCTGTGCCTCTTGATAGGCAGCCAAAGTGGCGGCATTCGACTCGTAGAGCTGTTTGGTGCGTTCGTAGGTGAGCTGCGCGTAATTGAGCTGGCTCTCAGCCGAAGTGAGACTCGCCTTGGCCCTGCTAAGGCTTTGGTTGAGGGTCTGCTTGTCCAATTCGGCCAGCAAATCCCCTTTTTTCACCACATCGTTGAAATCGACATAAATCTTTTCCACCTTACCCGACACTTGTGTACCCACTTCGATGGTTTCCACAGGCTCAATGGTTCCTGTGGCAGTAACCGTGTTTTCAACGGTGTATTCCGCGACCACATGGGTACGGATGACCAATTCCTTATTCGCCGTTTTCGTTGCCCTGACGATCAATATCGCGGCGATGGCCACAACCGCGATGCTCAAGACAATCAGCCATATACTTCTTTTCTTTTTCATATTTCAAGATTTCCTTATTTCAAGACTTGGTTGGCGGCTTTCGACAAGCCCAATGACCCTTGGCTTTTCCAGTCCTCAAACTTGCCGACAGCCCTTCCTTATAACAGAATTTGTTTGCCCATATAAACATCCAAGATTTTGCGTTTCATCAAGAGGGAATACTTGTTCTGTATATACGAATTGAGTGCATTCAGATAATTGTTCTGTTGTTGCAACAGCTCCACCGTAGTAATCACACCATGCTGATATTGAACATTATAGGCATTGAAACTTTTGCCGTAAGCGTCCTCTTTCAGTTGTGAAACCTTGTAGGCATTGTAGGCCGACACCACATTACGGTAGGCCTGAACCACGGTTTGGCGCACCGTCAGTGCCGACTGCTCATAGTCCAACTGGGCCTGTTCCAAGGCAATACGACTTTTCTTCACATTGGCTTTGGTGGAGCCTCGGTTGTAGATTGGGACGCTCATCGAGATGCCCAAAGACTCGCTCGGCTTACCATACCATCTTGAATCGCCTTCATTAGCGAAAGAGAGGACACCCATGCTTACATTGGCATTGGCTGAGATGGAAGGTAAGTAGTTTCCTCGCGCCATTTCGACACTCTTTTCGGCCAGACGGATATCGTAGTCGCCCATGCGCAGGTCGGGCATATATTCCATAGCAAGGCTGACGGCTTCTTCTTCCGTCGGCAATGTCTGTTTCAAGCCATCAAGATTGTCGGTATTGGGAGAGACAATTTCCAATTCGTCGCTTGGATTCATCGAAAGCATTACCTTTAAATCCATCAAATTGTTCTCGATATTGATGCGCGTGTCAACCACATTATTTGAATCGCTGTAGTACTGCGCCTCAAGCAGCAGCAAGTCGCTCTCAAGGATGGCGCCCACCTTATGACGCATGAGGCCTTGTTTCATTTGCTCGCGGCTGGTATTGAGCACTTCCTGTTGGTATTTCAACAACTCCTGATTACCAAGGATGGTAAGAAAGCTTTGTAAAATCTGTGTCGCAAGTTGGTCGTCGTAACGCTGAAGCTGCACCTCGTTGCGCTCCATACTGAGGCGGTTTTGCTCTATAGTGTTGTTGATATTGCCTCCTTGATAAATCGTCACTGACGATCCCACTCCCACACTACCGGAAGTGGACCAACCGTTTTCGTTGTTCGAGAGGTTTTGTCCCATTGAGGCACTCAAATTGGGCAGTCGCTGCTGTTTCGACTGCTCATAGGTTGTCTCCAACGATTGTCCTGTCAGTTCCATCGACTTGCGATCGTAGCTGTTGGCCACCGCATAGCGCAGACAGTCCTCCAACGAAAAACGATAGGCATGCCTTTCCTGTCCCATCGCAGAGCAGGCCATCATGAGCAACAGAGCCACTAAATTGATTTGTTTCGACATAAAATTCAAATAATAAAGCCAATAAACATTTACCATGCTGCAACATTAACATGAATATTGCGCAAAATATTGCATAGATGATAAGACATTTTCCTAATAACTTGATAAAAACGGGAAATTCAGCTATGACTAATATAAGGAAGATGGTCTGGTGAAAAACCAAACTTTTTCCCAATCCAAATCATTGTTTTTCCGTCCAACTTCCGGAAGTTACATAAAACATCTTTGCTTTCTTTTTTTTAAAAAAAGTTTTTTTGTATTCAAAAAAGAAATCCATAACTTTGCCAACGAAATCAAAACAATTTACCATGAAGAAAGTCTACTTAATTACCCTTATCCTTTCCTTGTGCGCACTTGCCTCCCAAGCCCAACAAGTGGTACGTGCATCTGTGAATGAAGATGGTCAGGTCGTTACTACGGCAGTTGAAGGCATCCAACTCCCCATCCAAACACGCGACGGCCTCGCTCCCATGCCGGGATTTCCAGTAATCTTTCCTTCCAACACCACCTATAAGCCGATGCGCGGTCTCACCCTCGCCGACCTTGACGGTGATGGTGCCGACGAAATCATCGTCAACCACAACGAAGCCCTTAATGTTGTGAAAGGCGACGGCAGCCTCTTCTGGACCCAAGCCCTCGAAGGCGGACTGGCACAATATCCTGCTTCGGTAGCCGACCTCGATGGCGACGGCCTTCTTGAAGTGGTAGCCCTCTGCGCATACGGCAACGCCCGTGGCGGCTTCAACATCTTCAACCACGACGGCACAGTGCGCTATGCTGTGACCACCAACAACAACCCATTGATTTGTGCTCCCACCCTCGCCGACCTCAACAACGACGGCAACCTCGAAATCATCTTCTGCGGTCGTGGTCGCTCTGCACAAGGCGTTGCCCCTGGCATCCATGTCTGGGACATCAACGGCAACGAGATGGAAGGCTTCCCCTTCGAACTGCCGAGCACCCCAGCCTTCACCCCAACGGTAGCCGACATTGATGGCGACGGCAACCTCGAAATCTTTGCCTCCACCACGAGTGCTCTCTACTGCATCAGCAACATGGGCAAAGAAATCTATTCTATTGACGGACAAGAAGCCTACAAATATTCTTACCAGTCGCCTCTTGTCGTCGACTTTGACGGCAATGGCGCATACAGCCTCGTAGGTGCATGTCATGGCGACCAACCCAACCACTATGTGCGCAACGCCGTCACGGGCGAATACCGCCAAGGATGGCCTAAGAGCGTGGCCAACTGGACCTATTCGGCACCTACCGTAGTGAAGGATGGCGAAGATTGCAGCATCTTCGCTGGCGTATCAGGCGAAGGCAATGTCTTTTATCAATACAATGCAGATGGCGTCATCGCCAACGGCTTCCCGCTCAACCTCTCTTCAGGCATTGAAGGCTTCGTCAGCGTGGCCGACATTGATGGCGATGGCGAAAACGAAATCATCACTACCTTCAACTTGTCGGAAAACGGCAACGGCTACATCCGTGCCTGGGAAATGGACGGCACTGAAATCACCAACGGATTTCCACTCCGCCCGCAAGGTTTGACTTACATGAACGGCGCCAACTTTGGCGACATCAACGGCGACGGAATGCTCGAAATCGTTACCCTGACCTACGAACAGAACTTCTCGCCCGACGACCCAATCATCGTCACCGCCTACGCCCTGAACCAACCTGTAGACAACTTGGTCTTCGGCTGCTACAAAGGCAGCAACGACCGTTGCGGTTGGATGCACGAAACCGAAACTCCTATTATCTGCAAACCGGTGCAAAACTTAACCGCAGAGTATGCCGCCGAATTGGAAGCCATCGCCATCAGATGGGAAACCCCCGAAAACGGTTCAACCGGCAATTTGTCAGGCTACAACCTATACAAAGACAATGAGATGATTAACGAAGCTCTGTTAGATACCGAAAGATACGATGACACCGACTTTGCTGAATTCCATACCTATACGTATTATGTGGTAGCTGTTTACGATGACGGTTGCGAAACAGAATGTGAATCTGTCACTATCGAATTAGGTGACCTCTCGGTGAACGACCACTGCAACAGCCTCAGCATCTATCCTAACCCCGCCAATAACTACATCCAAGTTATAGGCTTCGACTTCCAAAGGGCAGAGATTTTCAACGCTCTTGGCCAAAGAGTAATGACCTCGGAAAACCATGAAATAAACATAGAAAAAATGCCAAATGGTGTTTATTTCGTACTTTTGCACGGCTTGAACAATAGCAAACAGGCGAAAATCATCATTGAACACCAATATTAATTATTTAACAACCACTTAAAATTCAAACAATTATGAAAACAGGTAACAAATTCTTCGCCGAAATGCTCGGCACTTTCGTTCTGGTCCTTGGCGGTTGCGGTACCGCAATTTTCGGACATGTTGGATTCCTTGGCGTAGCCATCGCTTTCGGTCTCACCGTTGTAGCTATGGCTTACGGCGTGGGGCACATTTCAGGTGCTCACCTCAATCCCGCTGTCAGTTTCGGCGTATGGGCCAATGGCCGCATGAGCCTTAAAGAAATGCTCATGTACTGGGGTGCTCAAATCATCGGCGGTTTGCTGGCCGGTGCCATCCTGATGGTTATTGCCAAATCAGCCAACATGACTCTCGGCACTTTCGCCGCCAACGGTTTCGGCGATTTCTACAGCACTGAAGATGTCGCTGGTGGTTATCTCCAAACCAATGCTCTCGGTGCTTTCATTACCGAATGCCTCCTGACCTTCATCTTCTTGATGGTCATCCTCGGCGTTACCGACAGCCGTCATGCCAATGGCAAATTCGGTGGTCTCGCCATCGGTCTTACCCTGACCCTCATCCACCTGATCAGCATCCCGCTGACCAACACTTCTGTCAACCCTGCCCGTTCCATCGGTGTGGCCGTCTTCTCGGAGAATGCCAAGGCACTGCCTCAGCTGTGGCTCTTCATCGTGGCTCCGCTCGTGGGTGCTTGCCTCGCTGGTCTGGCCTACAAGTGCTTGGGCGGCTGCTGCAAGAATTGTAAGAAAGACTAATTCCAACCTTTCCGATTGAATCACTGAAAAGTCCCGCGGTTGCGGGACTTTTCTTATTTTTGCGCCATGGCAGGTGTTTACATCCATATCCCTTTTTGTAACTCAAAATGCGCCTATTGCGGTTTCTATTCCGTCCCTTCCATGAAACAAAAAGAGCGTTTTTTGGAGGCTCTGAAAACGGAAATCGTCAAGCGGAAGAATTATCTCAAAGACGAAGCCATCAGCACCATCTATTTCGGCGGAGGCACCCCTTCTCTGTTGAGCGTAGAGGAAATCGATGAGTTGCTACACCTTATTAATAATACCTACGGTATCGCCGACGACACCGAAGTTACCCTTGAAGCCAACCCCGACACTTTGTCTTTAGCCTATTTACAAGCCCTGCGCCGCATCGGTGTCAACCGGCTTAGCATCGGTATCCAGAGTTTCTTCGACAACGACTTGAAATACCTGAGCCGGCACCACGACTCCGGCCACGCCCAACAATGTATTGCTTGGGCGAAACAAGCGGGTTTCGGCAACATCAGCATCGACCTCATTTACGGCCTTCCCACATCGGATAGCGAACAATGGAACCGCAATCTTGACCTGTTTTTTGAGATGAACCTGCCCCACCTTTCAGCCTACGCCCTCACCTTGGAACCCAACGCCATCCTGACCAAGCAAATCGAACAAGAGAAAGTGGCAGCCGTCAATGACGAAGACGCCTTGCGCCACTACGACATCCTCTGCCAACGCGCCAAAGAAAACGGTTTCCTGCACTACGAAATCTCCAACTTCTGCCGCATGGGGATGCACTCCAAACACAATGCCTGCTACTGGTTCGGAACGCCATATCTCGGCTTTGGGCCTTCGGCGCATTCCTACAATGGAGTCTCACGACAGTGGAATGTAGCGAACATGGGGAAGTATTGCCGACAAGTCCCTGAGCCTGCGGCAGCTGAGCCCAACCGTAGTATCGAAAGGCCTGCCTTTGAAAAAGAGCAATTAAGCCCCGAACAACAGTACGACGAATATGTCATGCTTCGCCTGCGCACACATTGGGGCATCGACCTGAAATACATGAAACGCGAAATGGGCGAACACTTTTCAACCTACTGTGAGCAGCACGCCAAGACTTTAATTGCCCAAGGCAGGCTCTCGCAAACAAACGAGTTCCTTTTTCTTGATGACGAGCAAATGCTCTTCGCCGACGGCGTTGCAGCGGAATTGTTCTGGGAATGATTGACTATTTTTCCAAGTTTTTCCAGACCTAACGATTTCTTTCCTATCTTTGGGATTTCAAAAATTGAAATCAACCGACTAAAACAATATCATTATCATGCTCAAATTCAAAACTTTACTTCTCTCCGCTCTTTTGCTCATTAGCATGAACGCTATGGCTCAAGACGAAAATGAAAGACTCGTAGGCGCCAACTGCACCAGTATCATGGTGGGCAAGAAAGCCTCCACCGACGGCTCCGTCATCACCTCCCACACCTGCGACGGTCGCTACCGCACTTGGATGCGTTGGGAACCCGCCGCCGACTACGAAAAGGGCGAAATGCACAAAGTTTACAAAGGTACTATGCACACCGAAGACCCCTTCGACAGCCGTAACATGGAACTGGCCGGCGAAATTCCACAGGTGGCCCATACCTACGCTTACCTCAACACGGCCTACCCCTGTCTCAATGAGAAACAGTTGGCCATCGGCGAAACCACCTTCTCTGGCCCCGACACCTTGGTCAACGAGAAAGGCATGTTCATGATTGAAGAGCTGCAACGCTTAGCCCTTATGCGGTGCGGCAATGCCCGAGAAGCCATACAACTCATTGGCAAATTAGTGAAGGAATACGGTTATGGCGATGGCGGCGAATGTATCACCATTGCCGACAAGAACGAAGTGTGGCAGATGGAAATCCTCGGCGAAGGCCCCGACAAAATCGGTGGCGTTTGGGCGGCCAAGCGCATCCCCGACGACGAGGTAGGCGTTAGTGCCAATATTGCCCGTATTGGCAAGCTCGAGCGCAATAGCAAGGACTTCTATTGCTCCGACAACTGCGAGGCTGTAGCAAAGAAATACGGCCTCTGGGACGGCAAAGGCGACTTCGTCTTCTGGAAGGCTTTCCGCGCCGAATATGGGGGCGGCAAAAACTACAGCGACCGCGAATTTTTCATCCTCAGCCAGTTGGCACCTTCACTCAACCTCAACCGCGACATGCCCGAACTGCCTTTCTCGGTGAAACCCGATGAGAATGTAGATGTCCGCAAGGTGATGGAACTCTTCCGCAGCACCTACGAAGGCACTGACATGGACATGACCCGTAACGTGAAGATGGTGGCCAAGAAACGCCAAGATGATGATACCGTAATCAACGACACCATCGTCAGCCCCGTGGCCAACCCTTGGGTGAACAGTGCCATGATGAATACCATCAACTACTTGGCTCCCGGCACCATCAACTTTCAGCGTACTGTAGCCGTGGCTTGGAGCAGCTACCACCACATCATCCAATGCCGCAGCTGGATGCCTGACGAAATCGGAGCCATCTGCTGGATGTCCTGCGACAATCCGGGTCAGAGTCCGCGCATACCCATCTTCTCAGGCTCCACCACCCTGCCTGATGGTTTCGACAAGTGCGGCCAGCTGCGCTATCGCGACGAAGCTTGGATTTGGCACTACCGCAAGGCCAACAAATTAGCCACTGTACAATGGGGCCGCACCAAAAACACGGTTCTCGGCACAGCTAACCGTTTCGAGCAAAAGGCTTTCGATGAGATTCCTGCCGTAGAAGATAGAGCCAAGGCCTTGCTTGCCGAAGACAAGAAGAAAGCTGCCACCGAAATCCTGAATCAATACACCTCTGATTTCGCAGCCTCAACCCGTCAGGCATGGAAAGAAATGGAAAACAAATTCTGGTACTGGTTCAGCATGGGATTTTAAGCCCTAACACCAAACAAAAAAGGAGAGTTCAAACTCTCCTTTTTTTATTAGTGTTGGTCTACCCTAATCATCACTTGGGCACCCATCGTCCCTTTCATCTTGACATAACCCGTTCGAGGACGAGGCGCGGGCAAAGCGTCGACTGTAATGGTGAAACTTCCATTGGCAAAGCCGCTTTGGGGATCGCAGTGCAGCCAATCGGTATCGGGCACCACCACCCATGCTTGGTTGGCAGTTACCTGAATGACATATTCACCACCCTCAAGAGGGACATCAAGTTGCGTAATATCAGTCTCCAAAATGTTAGGCTTGCCCTCTTGCACAACGACCAAGGTGCACAGTATCTGTCCGTTATGAATGGCATTCAAGAAACCCACCCTTTCATCAGGATCCGAATTGCTATCAATGTAGATATCGAACGAGGCATCGCCTTGACCCGAAGTGACCGTCATTGTACCTATCCATTCACTGGCTTGCAGTTGCCAAGAGCTATTGGAACTCAGTTGTACATGTTGAATGCCACCGACATAGGCCACAAATAAAGTGTCGGGGTCAAAACTACCCATAATCGGTTCGTCGCCAGCGGCTTGGCTGACGGTAAAAGTATGGCTCAGTGATCCCGATTTGATGTAAAACTCCGCAGTACGCGGCTCGGTCACCATATTCTGCTCAGCCGTCAATACAACGGTAGCATTGCCCGTTCCCGACTGTTGTGAGAGCGAAAGCCAATTGCTTTCCAGAATGAACTCCCAGTCGGTATCGCAACCAATGGTGATGTCTTTTTCGCCGCCCTCTTTCCCAAATTCAAACTCAAGAGGTGAGGCCTCAAGGAAATGCGGGTCAATAGAGGCTTCCTGACGGATAGAGAGCATTGCTTCGACACCGCCAGCCGTGGAAAAGCGGACTGAGGTTCTGCGTTCCATATAGAAGGGGTTCTCGCCTACGGTCACGCTGATTTCGGTTTCTCCCTGACCTTCAGTATGGCTCAAGGTTACCCAAGTACCTTCTACAGCAGCCATCCAAGCATCTTCGGTAGCCACAACTACGGTTTTCGTCTCGCCCGTGCACACGAAATCAAGGTTCTTGGGCGTAAGCTCGATGCCCAGAACGGGGTCAACGCTTTGGATGACATGAACTTGGTCCGAAACTTCAATAGCATTGCCAGAAGATAAGGGATTGCCAAAAATAACATTTCCCGAACGCGGTTCAGCCAATTCGCCATCAATTGGATCGACAAACAAGGTAACTGTTGCGTTATTGGAGCCTTCTGTCACTGAACTTGTAATCCATTGAGGCAAAGAGACTTTCCAATCCACATTTGAGGATACCGTTACGGTGAACTCGCCACCGTTACTGCCACATTGGATTTCGTGGGGCGTAACCGCGAGATAATACTCCTGTGCATTTTGACTCACGGTCAAAGTGGCCGTTTTGTCTTTGGTTGACGCGGTGATTTGTGCAGAACGCGCTTCTCCCGTGATGTTCGCTTCGGCAGAAATCGTCAGCGTAGCATCACCATTGCCCGACACGGGCGAAACGGTAAACCAGTCCGCGCCAGTGCTGATGGACCATTCGCCATTTGATTTCAGCGCAATCTCAACAGAGCCGCCTTGCGCCTCTATCTCTTGCGTGGCCTTATCAAACGACACTTCTACATCTTTACGGCAGCCTACGATGGACAATACCACCACGGCAAACAATAAGTATTTCAGTTGTTTCATTGAAGTAAAAATTTTAAGGATGAATAATCTGTTTATGTTCATAACGCGCCTAACGCGCAGTTAGTATTTCAAAGCAAAAAAATGGTTCGCCGAATTTCTTCCGACGAACCATTTGTCTAACGAATAACAAAGCTCTTTATTTAGAAAATCTCGTTTCTGTTATCCTTAATTTTCACCTGTTTTCTCAACGAGCTGTACACGCCGTTGTTAAGAGCTCTGTTGGTGAATTGGCTGGTCTTTTCCCTGATAATGCTGGTATAATCAGTGGTTTCCTCAGGTTTCGCGAACTTCACATTCTTGATAATGAAGGCAGTGGCATTGCCGGCAACGGGGCCAATCTCTTCACCTTCCTTCATACCCAAAATCATGCCTATGATGTCGGCTTCAACACCGAAGTTGCCCAACACACGCGATTCAATATTGACATCGGAAACCGTGGTGGACTCGGCACCCAATTCATTAATCATTCTGTTGACATCATTGCCGCAGGCCTTCATCTTCTCCACAGCCATTTCACCCTTTTTCTTGTTGAGGATTTGGTACTTGGAACGGTCGATAACCGTCTCCAACGGGGCATAGCCTTCATGGACGACACCCGTCAGAGCGGCCACTACAAATTGGTAGTTGTCGAGTTCAAAAATCTTGTCGGAAATGTCGCCCTTCTTGGTGTTCGCATTGAATGCCCAGCGGACAATCTCACGCGGATTTTCAAGGCCGGCAATCTGATAGGTAGACTTGTCCATAGCGGGCATGGTACGCTTGGTGAGGCCTTGCTCCTCAATGGCCTTATTGAATTGCTCATAAGTTCTGTTCTCGGCGAAGAACTTGTTGGCTTCGGCATACACATTCTGGTAAGTCTTTGTGCTCCAAGTGATTTTGTGCACCAAATAGGCCAAGCGTGCTTTGGGTTGAGGCTGGGTCTTTTCCGTAACCTTCACCACATGATAACCGAAAACGGTTTCCACAATGCCCAGTGAGCCTACAGGGTTGTTGATTACATATTCATTGAATTCAGTCACCATGGCACCATCAGTGAACCAATCAAGGTCGCCGCCCTTATCTTTCGTAGCATCAGTGTTGTACTGAGCAGCAAGTTCGGCATACAACTCATCATCGTTCTTGGCTGCTTTCAGTTGGGTCAGAAGCTCATTGGCTTTGGCTTCGGCTTGTTCCTTAGTGGTAGTGGTATCTTGGCTGCCGTATGCACCTTTGTAGCCAATAAGGATATGGCTGGCACGCAACGAATCGGGGCGGTTCTGTAGGTCAACAATACGCACCAAGTTGAAGGCGTCTTCATCTTCATAAGGGCCAAATACATAGCCCACGCCATTGCCGTTGTCGAAAATGGCTTGTTCGATGGCTTCCGAAACATCATTGCGGCTCAGCCAAGTGCTGTCGTAGCGCCTGTCGGAGTTGTAGCTGTCGTTCACGAAGTTGGCAGCACTCTCGGCGTCCTCAAATTCGGGCTTTCTGTCCTGCACAAACTTCAATGCGTCTTGGCGGTCTTCCAATGAAGGTTTGATTTCGAACAAAACATATTCTATGTCGCGTCTTTCGTCAGTCTCATAGCGGTACTTGTTCTCCTCGTAGAAAGCCTTATTGTCGGCATCCGTTACGGTCACCGTTGAATCGGGAATGCTGGAGTAACGCAAGGCAATGACATCGGCGGAAGCCTTCATGCTCTTGTTCTCATAGTATTTCTTTGCCAAAGGGGTGGGCAGGAAATAAGAAGCCTTCACCAAGTTTTCAAATTTGGTCTCCAAACGGTTCTGCTTCACGGCTTTCTCGAAATCGAGCCAACGGTAATAATACTCAGCCGGGAGGGCGTTGAGGTTCTGAAGGTATTCAGCCACACGCTGCTTGTCGACATTACCGCTACCATCGCCGAAGCTCTGAACCACCCAAGGGTGCGGGTTGTTGCCCGTCATCTGATCCATCAGTTCGTCAGGAGTAACGCCAATACCGGAGGCCTCATACTCTTTGGTCATAATTTTATCCTTAATCATCTCTTCCAACGTGTTGTTGTAGATGCCATAAGTCTCAGCGGAAGAGAGGTTGTTGTTTGAGGACCTTCTGTTTTCAAGATTCTTTTCCTTGAGTGCTTCATAATCCCTCACCGAAATCTTGTCGCCGTCAACAACGGCCACTGTGGGGCCTGTGTTTCTTCCTCCACTTTGGAAAAGGTCCTGTAAGACAAACGCTAACAATGCGATACCGATGATTGCAATCAGCAATCCGGAGCGTTTTCTGATTTTTTCAATTGCTGCCATAATTCTATTTTCTATTGCTATTAAACTTCAAATTTGAGCGTGCAAATTTAGTAAAGATTTCAACTCGTAGGAAAAAATGTATGATTTTTTATTTTTCAACAAGAATAATTTCCGTCGTTTTTTTCAAAATAACCTGAAAAACAATCAATTATTTCGGATTTGTAATTCCACTTCGTCTAGTTTCATGTGGGAAGCTTTCAGGATTTTCACCCTATTATTACCGATTTGGAGCACTTGACCCTGTTCAGGTATGCTCTCACAATAATGCAAAATCATGCCCGCCAATGTCTCGTAATCGTCCGAAACGGGCAGGTCGAGCTTGTAGATGTCGTTGAGGTAGTCGATTTCGAGCCGGGCGGAGAAAATAAAGGTGTTGTTATCCACCACTTTTTCCACCAATTCCTCCACATCGTATTCATCGTCGATTTCGCCAAAGATCTCCTCCACCACATCTTCCATAGTAACTATGCCTGCCGTGCCGCCAAACTCGTCGACGACGGCTGCCACGCCTTGTCGGTGCTGGACAAAATGCTTCAGGAGCCGGTCGGCAGTGTAAGTCTCCGGAAAGAAGTCAATCTTGCGGATGATGTCGGCCAAAGCTGCCTCGCGATGCTCGCCGATGACGCGCACCACATCGTTCAGGTGGACATAACCCACAATGTCGTCAACGCTTTCGCCTATCACAATCAGTTTCGAGTGCTTGGTCTCCTCAAAACGGGCCTTCACGACCTCTATGCTATCGGTCAACTTCACCGACTCAATCTCGTTGCGCGGCCCCATGCACTCGCGGAGTTTCACCGAGCGGAACTCCATCACATTTTGGAACAGTTGTATTTCCTGCTGCATGTCCTCATCGGCTTCCTCAGGGTCGGCATATTCGGCGATATAGTCATTGAGGTCGACGGTGGTGAACCTGTATTCCTGACGGTCGACTTTCAAGCGAAGGATGTAACGGATGATGAACTCCGAAATGCCTGTATAGACAAGAACCAGTGGATAGAGCAGGCAATAACAGATAAGTGTCGGCAAAGCAAAAAACGAAAGGATCGCGTTGGGATTGATACGAAACAGCACCTTGGGCAGAAATTCACCCACCAACAGCACGAGCATTGTGGCAAGGATGGTCTTCACCAGCAGCACCGTAAAATCGTTGTCGAAAGCAATGTATTGCAACCAATGGACGATGGGGTCATGCAGCAGTTGCGACATGCTCATACCATAAATGATAAGTGCGATGTTGTTGCCCAAGAGCAGGGATGTAATGAAACGCGCCTGATTCTTGAGAAACAACCTGATGACCTGAGCCGAGAATGTGTTTTTGGTCAGTTCCACCTCAAGTTGGAGGCGGTTGATACTATTGAAGGCAATCTCCAACCCGGAGCAGAGGGCGGAGAAGAACAAAGTAATGACTACAACAACCCATGTATCCATGACCTATTCCTCCTCTTCCACATCGAGCAGGGCACTGCCCGAATACAGGGTGTATTCTGAAAAGTCCTCATGAGCCACAAGGCTATCGGCCTCGATTTGCTTGTCGGGCGTAATAATTTTGACATGCGAACGGGTGTGTATCATCTTCAAGTCCTGATACCAGAATAACTTGTCGGAATACATCGTCTCGTTGCTGCCGAAATTTTGTACAATCACATTGCCTTGGGCTTCGATTAATCGCAGCTTGCCGTAGTTCTTGCCATAGTCGGCACGAAGCTCCGTGTATTTCTCCCCATTGTTGTACATATTGACATGAAAGCCGAAAGGGAACTCCATGATGTCGTCCTCGGTCTCCATGCGCACCATCCGTGGCGTGTGCAACTCAAGGTTGACCATGCCCGAATCGCTACGATAGAAAACCACGCTATCGGCGGTAATCCCCGACAGCGTGTCATCCGACCCCATGGCCTGTACGATGGCATCAGGGTTTGAACACGAAAACAACATCACAGCCACGAAGGCTGTGATGTTGAGTATAACACCTATTTTCAGGATGTGTTTCAATTACTTTCTGGCTCTGATAGTAGTGCTTTCACCAATCCATCCGCCAACATGGAAGGTTTGTCCCTCGTTAAAGTCGTTGAAGAAGATGGACTCCATCGTCGGGAAGGCGGCAGTGTAGGAGCGAATCAAAGCGTTGGCCCTTTCGGCGATGGACGGGTCGATTGCCTTGGCCCTTTGGCACTTGTCGACAGCGGCCCAGAACACGGCCTTGCTCTCGATGTCGCCGCTAAACTGCGAGGCACTTGAGGCATAGAGTTGGGCGATGATGAGGTAAGGCTCGCCTGCCGTCGGGTCAACCTGAGCGGCTCTTCTTGCGATGTCGCGGGCCCTGCTCAGGCTGCCCATGTTCTGGTAGCAGAAAGCAAGGTTGCGGTAGGCACGATATTTACGGTCGTTATTTTCCGTCTTGGTAGCCTGATCAAAGAAGGTGGCGGCATCGCTATACTTCTTGTCCATGAAGAACTTCAAGCCCAAGCTGTAGGAAGCCTCGGGGCTGGGTTCCAGTTCGTTGAGTCTGACAGCAGCGTCGAGGAAGAGCTTCGAGTCGGTGCAGTCCTTCTTATCAAGGATGGTGGTAATGCGCTTGAGCAAGGTCACATCGTCGGGCGTTTCAGCCATCTTTGCGCTGAACACCTTGAGCAGGTCTTCGCAAGAAGCATAGGGCTGGAAGAGATTGTCGAGGTTGTTCTTCACACCTTTGTTGATATGAATGCCTCTCTCGTTTTTCTCTAATTGCCTATCGATACCTTCTACTGCATCGGTGTCGCCCGAGGTTTCAGCTTCTTCCTTGGCGGCAAGAAGTTCGGTTTCGGTCGTAGCCAAAGCGCCAATGTTGTTGTCAAGCACCTCGGAAAGCTCCTGATACACATCGATGATGGTCATCTTCTCGGCTTTGTCATTGTTCACCATGTCGATGGTGGCCTTGAAGTAGGTATCAATGTATGCGCCTTGCAGTTGCGAAGCATCGAGAGCAACGGCTTCTTTCAGCACATTGTAGGCTTCTTCATAGCGGTTCTTATTATAGGTGTAGATGAGTAAGCCTTTACGGCCCATGATGCCTGCCTCCTGCGACTTGCCCGAGGCCGGATCAACTGGGAAATACTTGGCTCTATTGTCCATCATCATGCAGATGGTGTCAATGTAGGCATCTCTATTGGCAGGGTTGGTGCGGATGAAGTAGTCCATGATCTTCTCGCCTCTTGTGTAGATAAGTTGGCTCGAACGGGGGCAGTTGAGGAAGACATATCGCCATGCATGGACCATTTCCTTACTGAGGGCTTCCTGCGCAAATTTGGCCGCTTCCCATTGCTTGAAGGCCTCGCTGTAGATGGACAGGTTGGTCACACACGCAATGCTATCGCTTCCGTACTTCGACTCTGACATCTCTACGCTATCGGTTCCGGATTCCGGCTCTGACACCTCTTGGGCTGATACGCTCATTGCCATTCCAAAGATAACGGCAATCATCATTAATCTTTTCGTTTTCATCTCTTCTTTATTTTAATGTTAAACTTATTTGCTCTTATTCAAATATCATTCCAAAAATGTTTTGGAAGCGTTTTCTTATTTGTATTTGCGCTTGATGAACCAACGCTCAAACACCGAAACGCCAACGCTCACCTTGGCATAACGTTCCTGAATTAATCCGCCTTCGCGTGTGCCATATTGCCCCGCTTCGAGGGCCAAGTTGACTTTCGACAAGGTGCGAGGCAGCGGGAGCGACATACCTGCGGTAATGCCTACCTTATTAATAGAATGGTTTTCGCCATCGTTGCCGGGCAAGTTGATGAAACCATGCTCGTAGAAACCGCCGAAACGGTAGGTAACGCGTGAAAAATAGCCCGAAATGGATGTATGCTTGGGCGTGAACTCGGCACCGGCCGAGGCTGTCCAAGAATTTTGCAGCCTCTCAGTCTTCCCTTGACGGGCAAACTTCGACCATTGCGTCCAATTGAAATCGGCGCCCACTACCCAATCATTGCCCTTTTGTAAGGACACGCCCACTCCAAAGCCTTGCGGCATGGTAATCTTGGCGGTGCCCACGCTATAGGCGATAGTGTCAATCAAATATTCCACCGTAGTGTTGGGGTCTTCCTCAAACGAGCGGATGAACAATGTCTGTTCGCCCTTTAGGTTGATTTTTTGGATGTATGTGAGGCCCATACTCAGCTGCATGTCATTGCTCACATTCGTATTGAACAACACGCCGTAGTCGAACATGAAGGAACGCACCATCACATCCATGTTACGGCGCGAACCGATGTAATACGCCGAGTCGGGAAAATAAAGCGAAGTTTCGGCTTGACTGTTGCCAAACACATAATAAGCATTGGCACCCACGGCGAAATGCTTGCCCATCTTGATGGCATTGCCCCAGAACACCTGATTAAGACCACCACTACCTTTGAAGCGCGTTGTGGTCTTACCGATACTGGGTTCATAGTCTTCGACAAGCATGTTGTAGCCCGAAGTGGCAAAAGGCTGCACGCCAAAAGCCATCTTCCACCAAGGCATCAGGCCAAAAGCCATCGACACATGGTCGAACGAGGCATTGTTTGCCTTCTCTGAGAGTGTCGCGGTGCTGAAGGTCGATGTCTTGAAGTAGAATCCTGCATCGAAGAGGAATGCCAACGAGTCAATCTTGGCATAGGTGGCCGGGTTTTCAGCATTAATAATACCACCGCCGAACATGGCATTGGCCACGCCTCCCATTCCTTTTAGCCTGACATTCATCGGCTGACTGTTCAACTGCCCTAAGCCGAACAGCGAATAAGGAGAATCGACATCAGCTTGGGCACTGACATCTATACAGAAGCAGCCCAACAGCAAAACCAGCAATATGCTTTTAAAATAAGGTGTTTTCATAACCATAACAACTTAGGCAAGCCCTTCTTTGGGCGTGCAAATATCCGATTTTTTAACTCGACGAGCAAGTTTTTATTGTCATAATTACAAAATTAATCTTTTATTCAATTGAATATCAACATAAAACAATTACAAAAATAAATAAATCTCATTTTTTGAAGTTTTTTTCTTGCCAATTGGGGAAAAAGTCGTATTTTTGCAGCCTCAAACGGAGGTACCGTAGCTCAGTTGGTAGAGCAGAGGACTGAAAATCCTCGTGTCACTGGTTCGATTCCCGTCGGTACCACCCTAAAAGCCAGACGATGTCTGGCTTTTTTTGTAGTCATTCAAGATGTTGCCGAAGATGGTCGCTTTCACCTTATAGAGTTTCCTCTATCGGACAAAAAAATGCGTGAAGATAGGGCAAAAAACCGTACTTTTGCGCGATAAATTGGGAAATCATTTATGAATAAACTCAGAAAAAAGAAAGGCCCTTCGTCTCTCCGCCATAGCAACCGAACTCAAGGCTCAAAGGCGGCCAAGGGGAATAGACTTCGTAATGTTTTATTGGCAGTCTTGACTGGAGGGTTGCTCACAGCTGCTTGGCCAACATGGGGCATAGCACCCTTTATTTTCATCGGTTTTGTTCCTTTGTTGTTGATTGAAGGTCGCAAAGCCCAGGGGGAGAGAGGCAGGCTGTTTTGGCTCTCGTTTCTCGCCTTCATAATTTGGAATGTGGCCACTACTTGGTGGGTGTGGAACTCCACTCCTGCCGCCATATTAGCATGGATACTGAATGCGCTCTTCATGGCCATCGTATTCTATGTATTCCACCTCACAAAAAAGAAAGTGTGCAACAACCCTTGGGGCAATTTTTTCCTCATTCCTTACTGGATGGCTTTCGAGATGCTTACTTATTGGTGGGCGGCCAAATGGCCTTGGCTCAACTTGGGCGGTGTATTCTCCAGCACGGTCAGCTGGGTGCAATGGTACGAATACACCGGTGTGGCAGGAGGAACGCTTTGGATATTATTGATTAACATATTGTTTACCAACACCATACAATTCTTCAAATCGAAAGAGGCGAAGCCTATTTTTATCAGCATAGGTCTTGAGGCGGTCCTCCTCATCCTGCCCATCGTCATCAGTAAGTCGATGTATAAGCATTACGAAGACCAAGGCACCGATACGGAAGTCGTCGTCGTGCAGCAGAACTGCGACCCGTGGAACGAACAATTCAACTCGCAATATTACGACCAAGTCATCCAAAACAACATCGTTCTGCCCTTGCCCTTGATAACGCCCGAAACGCGGTTCATTGTCAGCAGCGAATCGGCCATTCAAGAGGACATCTGGTTGCACGAAACCAAAAAGAGCAAGGCACTCAACGCTTTACACGAATACATCAAGCAATTCCCGCAGTTGGCCTTTGTCATCGGCGGAACCACCAAAGAATGGGTGCCGCAAGGCATGGAAGACGACTTCCCGGCACGACAAATCGGCAATAGCAACCGCTATTACTACAGCCACAATTCCGCCCTGCTCATCGACACCGTCAATATGCAACACCGCAACAAGTCGCAACTCACGCCGGCGGTGGAAGCCATCCCCGAGTGGATGGGGTTTTTGCGCAATTTCAGCATCACCATGGGCATTGCGCGTGGCACGCTGAAAGGCGACCCTGAGGCGAAGGTATTGACCTTCGGCAACCACAAGATTGGGGTAGCTATATGCTACGAATCGGCCTTTGGCGAATATGTCAGCTCGTTTTGCGTCAAAGGTGCCGACCTGCTCTTTGTTATCACCAACGACGGTTGGTGGGGCGACACCCCGGGCTACCGTCAGCATTTCGAGTTCTCGAAGCTGCGAGCCATCGAAAACCGCCGCTGCATAGCCCGCTCGGCCAATACAGGACGCTCAGGATTCGTCAATCAGCGCGGCGATGTACTGCGACAGACACAGTACTGGGTGTCTGACGCCATCCGCGAGACCCTGAAAGCCAACACCAAAATAACCTTCTATGCCAAAAACGGCGACTACCTCAGCCGCATTGCCGTGTATATCACCTTTGTGCTCCTCCTCACTTGGATTGCCAAGGCGGCCTTAGACCTCGGCAAGAGCAGGAAGGCGGCCAAAACCAGCGGCACGAGAAAAAAGAAATGAGCAAACCGCAACTTTCGTTAGGCCCTTTCCAAGGTATCACCGATGCGCCGTTCCGCAATGTGTTCAAGCGGCATTTCGGCGGCATCGACAAGTTCTATACCCCTTTTTTCACAGGTATCCAGAAAGACCATGCCAAAAACATGCAGGTGGAGGAAATCGACCCACAATGCAACGATGTTGAAACCTTGACTCCACAAATCCTTAGCACCAATGCGGAAGAAATTTTGCGTTTTGCAAAACAATGTAAGCAACTGGGGTACAAGGAAATCAACCTCAATATGGGCTGCCCGTTTCCGAGAGTGGCCAACAAGAAACGCGGCTGCGGTCTCCTGCCCTTTCCCGAAATGGTGGAAGCCATGCTTGAAAGAGTTTTTGAGGAAATCGACCTCAAGTTCAGCGTGAAATGCCGCTTGGGGTATTTCAACCCCGACGAAATCGAGGCCGTCATCCCGATTTTCAACAGGTTCCCTTTGAGCGAATTGGTCATTCATCCACGCATTGGGAAGCAACTCTACAAGGGCGAGGCCGATGTGAGACAATTCAAAACATTAATACCTTTTATTAATGCACCTTTAGTATACAATGGCGACATCGTTTCGGTTGACAGTTTCGGGCACATCCGAGATTTGGTGCAGCCGGTGAACCGATTTATGTTGGGGCGTGGAGTGTTGGCCCATCCGTTTTTGGCGGAAGAAATCAAAAGCATGGTGCCGGCAGAAGACAAAACCACGCGCCTGCACCACTATGTCCTCGACCTGTATGAAGACCGTCTGCGCCATGCCGGCGGCAGCCCGAAGGTGCTGGGACGCATGAAAGAACTATGGTCCTATCTGATGAACGACTTTGAGGATCCGCAGGCGGTATGGCGGAAAATCAAAAAGATTAATGCGCTGAGAGAATACGAGGAAGCAGTGGAAGAAATATTCAAATCTATTGCTGTCCGATAAAACTGGATATAATCCCTCCGGCTCCCTTTTGGGAAGGGGGAGTTTGTGGATCGCAATGACGGCGGTGGAGTTGGGCGTAATCGTAAAGGATAGAGACGGTGCATGCACTGTCTCCACAACGCCATGAAATCAACACGGCGACAGCAACCTATCAGCGTGGGCCAAAAAGAAGAACAATAAGGATACGGAAAAAGCCTCCCTTGCGAGAGGCTTTTTTGTTGATATTAAGCTCATCGAAACTTATTCAAACGAGGCGAGAGCCTTCTTGATGATTTCGATGGCTTCGCGGAGTTCGGCCTCAGTGATGACCAAGGGCGGAGCGAAACGGATGATGTGCTGATGGGTTGGCTTGGCCAATAGGCCGAGGTCGCGCATCTTCATGCACACATCCCAAGCTTCCTTGCCGTCTTTAGGTTTGATAATCACGGCGTTGAGCAGACCTTTACCGCGCACTTTCTCAATCATCGGGCTCTTGATTTTGCTGATTTCCTCACGGAAAATCTTACCAAGGCACTCGGCGTTTTCCATCAGATGTTCTTCCTTGATGACTTCGAGGGCGGCGATAGAAACACGGGCAGCGATCGGGTTGCCGCCGAAGGTCGAGCCATGCTCGCCGGGCTTGATGTTCAGCATGATGTCGTCGTCGGCCAAAACGCAGCTCACGGGCACCACACCGCCACTGAGGGCCTTGCCCAGAATGAGGATGTCGGGGCGCACGCCTTCGTGGTCGCAGGCCAACATCTTACCCGTGCGGGCGATACCGCTCTGCACCTCGTCAGCCATGAAGAGCACATTATGCTTTTTGCAGATGTCGTAACACTTCTTAAGGTAGCCTTCATCGGGCACATAAACGCCCGCCTCCCCTTGAATGGGTTCCAACAAGAAACCGGCGATTTCCTTACCGTCCTTTTCCAAAACCTTCTCCAAAGCATCGGGGTCGTTGTAAGGAATGCGGATGAAACCGGGGGTCAAGGGGCCGTAGTTGGCGTATGAATCGGGGTCGTTACTCATCGTGATGACAGTGATGGTACGGCCGTGGAAGTTGCCTTCACAGCACACAATCTTCACCTTATCGTTCGGGATGCCCTTCTTGACAACGCCCCAACGGCGTGCCAGTTTCAAACCCGTTTCGTCGGCTTCGGCTCCCGTGTTCATGGGCAACACCTTGTCGTAGCCAAAGTATTCGGTTACATATTTCTCCCACACGCCGAGTGCGTCGTTATAGAAAGCGCGGCTGCTGAGGGTGAGGAGTTCGGCTTGGTCGGTCAAGGCCTTGATGATTTTCGGGTGGCAGTGGCCTTGGTTGACAGCGGAATAAGCCGACAGGAGGTCGTAATACTCTTTTCCTTCGACATCCCACACCTTGGCGCCCTTACCTCTGGCGAGGACGACCGGCAGCGGGTGATAGTTATGGGCGCCGTACTTGGCTTCCATGTCAATTGCTTGTTGTGATGATGTGATTTTCTCGATCATTGCTTTGTTTACTTGTTTGTTATTTAACTGTTGAATCGTTTATTGACGAGAGACTATGGGGCGCGTGACTGCGAAACGCATAAAGCGACCCATAAATCGCGGTGCAAAAGTAGGATTTAATTTCAAGATTTCAAATTTTTGGCCGATTTTTCCGAACAATTTTGTAGGCCGTCAACAAAACCAATGTCGCAATCACCATTGCCAGCAAACCGAAGAAAGCCAGTCGGTATTGGTTGCGTTGTGCTTGAAGGGTTTCGATTTGTTCATTTTGGAATTCGTTTAATTCAATCAGGCCTTGGGTCTCGTCATGAAGCGTGCTTATCTGGTCATGCAAATCGCTGTTTTCGTGTTGCAAGGCCTTCGTATGATCATCAAGCGCTTCCAGTTCGGCGGCCATCTCATCGAAACGCCCCAAACGGGCATAATTAAGAATGAGCGGCTTCTTCGCCACAGATTCCATCATGGTAATGCCCGAGCGACTTGCTTCCTTGGCATAAACATCAAGATAGTGCAACGATAGGACAGCCTTCCCTTGCGACGCATACAACTGACCAAGACTTAAGGCAGCCTGCATCATACCAAAATGGTAGCTGTTATCCTTGGCCAAAGAAAAGGCTTCCTCCAATAAGTTCTTCGCTGTCGTTTCGTCACAACGGACAGCGGCCAAGTTTCCCATTTCCACCAACAAATCCGCCTTAGCATTTATCACTTGTTTGGTCCATTTCACCTGATCGGTACAGGCCATTGCCTTCTCAAAAAAGTAGCTGGCTGAATCGTAATTGACATAAGTCTTCTCGAACAGAATGCCGTAATTCTTGTAGGCCAGAAGCAGCAAATCATTGCGTTCCAAATGTTCAAAAGCCGAAATGGCTTGCCGATACAATTTCCGTGACTCGGCATATTTCCCCCATTCCATGTAGAGGCTGGCCAAATTCGCATTAACTCTGGCCACCTCCAGTATATTATCCATCAACAAATGCAACGAACGGCTTTTCTTGAAATTCATTTCTGAACGCGCAAAATCGTGTATTTGATACTGGATGACACCCATGTTGGCTAATGTATTGGCCATAGCCAAGGTATCGCCTCGTTGTTCGGCATACGACAAAACCTTTTCATACATGCCAAAAGCCGAATCCATATTTCCCAAAAACTGCTCAAAGTAAGCTTGGTTCCAAAGATCTTCGAAGGCACGGGCGTCATTACCTACCGACTCATGCAAAACAAACGCTTTCTTTAGATAATCCTGCGCCAAATCGAGGTCGGCATGATAGCCGTATTGCATACCCAAGGCATAGGTGGCGTCGGCCTCCAAATCGGTGAAGCCCAAAGCCTGCGCCTCTTTGATGGCTTTCTCGCCCCAATCAAGACAATCATCGTAAGAAACATTGTAAAATTCCCAAGTCAATTCAATCATCGTCAGCACTTTCTCACGGCCTTCTTGTTGCAGCAATACGCCGGAAAGGCTATCGACAACGCGCGTCTCCTTTTGGGCGAAACCAAAACGAATGAAAAGCAAAAGCGATATGAGGAGAAAGATGCGGCACATAACTTTTTATCCAAGGAACATATTGTACCTTTTTTCGTCGAAAATGGTCGTGCTTTCGCCGTGTCCGGAGTAAACCTCGGTGTCGTCGGGCAGCCGGAACAGGCGTTCGATGATGTTTGTCCTGAGCTGCTCGTAGTTGCCTCCGGGGAAATCGGTACGACCAATGCTGCGGCAAAAAAGTGTGTCGCCGGTGAAGACCCAGCCTTCCATTTCGGCATAGAGACTGATACTGCCCAAGGCATGGCCCGGCGTGGCGATGACTTCCAAAGCATTCTCTCCCACTTTGATGATTTCGACATCTTTTAAGTCTTGGTCGGGCAATTCGCAGTTGCCTGAGAAGGGCAACCCAAACATCGCTGCCTGTTGCTGCGACCGCAAAAAGTCGTTCTTCACATCGGGATGTGCCGCCACCTTGATACCGTATCGCTGCTTGACGGCATGGTTGCCCACGATATGGTCGAAGTGGCCATGCGTGCTGATGACCATCAGCGGTTTGAGGCGGTAACTGTCGATAAAACCGAAAAGTCGGTTTTCCTCAGCCGTATTGGAACAACCCGGGTCGATGATGACGCATTCTTTACTGTCGTCATAAACGACATAAGTGTTTTCGGCGAAGGGATTGAAGACGAAGGATTCGAAATGGAGCATGATAGTGTTTTTTCGGTGGCAAAGATAAGGTTTTTTCCACGATAATATTAAGAAATTGCCTATCTTTGTCCGCTAATTATGATGTGGATGTTGCCGAAAAAGACATATACGCTACTCTTTGTCCTGCTTTTCGCCTTGGCTCCCTCGGCTCATGCCCAGTTCTACAACGGGATGAACATGCCTTTCGGGAAAAATCGCGTACAATGGGGCGACTTCCACTGGTCGTACTACATGAACGACAACTTCGATGTGTATTTCTATCAAGGTGGAGGCGACCTAGCCCGATATGCGCAGGCATACGCCAAAGACCAGATCCCAAGCCTTGAAAGCCGCTTCAGCAGCCGCTTTGGAAAGAAAATCCAATTCATCGTTTTCAACAGTAAGAGCGATTTCAAGCAAAGCAACATTGACCTTGAGGAAGAGGAAAATGGCAACACGGGCGGTATCACCAAAATCATTGGCACGAAAGTGATTCTTTATTTCGACGGCGACTATACACACTACGAGGCGCAAATCCGCGAAGGCATTGCACGGTTGCTGTTCAGCCAAATAATGAATGGCACCTCCATCGGCTCGCAGTTGCGCAGTTCATACCGTTACGATATTCCACAATGGTTCCGAGACGGTCTGGTGGCTTATATTGCAGACAACTGGGACAGCCACAAGGAGGCCCAACTGCAACGCGGCATTACATCGGGCGACTATAAGAAAATCAACCATTTGCGCGATGAGGACGCCCTGATTGCGGGCTATTCCTTCTGGGACTTCATCGCCGAGAAATATGGCAGCAAGTCGTTCAACGACATCATGACACTGGCCGAAAGCACACAAAACATCAAAAAGTCATTGCTCTATGTTACAGGCAAGGAATACAAGGCTTTGGTTGGAGAATGGTTTGAGTTTTATAAAGCTCGCTATGAGAGCATCATGCTCAATCGTCCAAACGATGTTATGCGCCTGAAATACAGGAAGAACCGCACCTTCACCCAGCCCACCATAAGTCCTAACGGAAAGTTTATCGCCTATGTCAGCAACGACGAGGGCAAAATCCGCCTTTGGTTAGAAGACCTGCAAAGCGGCAAGCGGCAACAGCTTTTCAGTGCTGGCTACCGTTCAGACGAGAACATCGACACCTCCTTCCCGCTCTTGGCGTGGCACCCCAATGGCGAAATTCTGTCTTTCATCTTGGAAGAAGAAGGCAAAATCCAGCTTTATAACTTGGACATCAACAGCGGGAAGAAAGCCCAAACCTATCTTTTTGACTTCCAAAAGGTAAGCTCGTTTTCATACGCCCACAAAAGCCGAAAAATCGTGCTGGCCGCCACTCGCATGGGCAAGCCCGACATTTATGTTTACAACCTGTTTTCCAACACTTTGGAGCAGATTACCAACGATTGGCACACCGACCTGAATCCTGTCTTCACCTTCGATGACCGACAAATCGTTTTCAGTTCGAACCGCGACCACGACACACTTAAGTCTGACGACAAAATCGGTTTCCAAAACAAGCAGTTCGACCTTTATGCCTACAACTATATTAATAAAGGTGTGCTGCTTCAGAACCTGACCCGACAACGCCATTCCAACAACATCCTTCCCGAACCGCTGAAAGACGGGAGCTTGCTCTACCTGAACGACACGAGTGGTTATTACAATCTCTACCAAATCCGCTTCGACAGTGCCATCAGCCACATCGACACCATCGTGCATTACCGCTATTTCGGTAAAAAAGAGCAACTTACGGACTATTCGGCAAACATCATCGACTACTCCTACCAGCCCCGCGACCACAAGGCCGCCCTGCTGATGGCCGACAAAAGAGGAGAAAAGTTCTACATGTCACCCATTTTGCGCGGTCGCGAGACAAGGATTGGGCAAATGAGTCCATACGCGCAAAAAAGACTACTTAACGAGTTGATACAGAATAAAAAAGACACGATTACAGAGCCTATCTCAAAACACCGTTTCTCGACCAGCTACCGATTTGCGCGACGCAAACGGCAAATCAGCGGACCCTTGGGCGGCGATTCTCTTCAAGTGGTACAAGGCAACAGCCCCGCGCCCAAGCCCCAACCGAAAGACACCATACAACGGCCCAACAACTACTATGTGGAGCTCTTCGCCGATCAGCTGATGAGCCAAATCGACTTCACCAGCATGAACTACAGCTACCAGCCATTCAGCGGCGGCGGTACACCCATCTACCTCAATTCCGGATTCAATGTCTTCCTCGGCACCAAGATGAAAGACCTAATGGAAGACTATAAAATAGAGCTCGGCGTGAAACTCAACACCAGCCTTACCAACAACGAATACATGTTGAATTTCAGCGACTTCAGCAAACGCTTGGACAAGAGCATCACCCTCCATCGATATGTTACTGACGACTACTTAAGCTACTACTACCGCACCTTTACCAACGAAGCCTTCTACACATTGAGCTATCCTTTCAGCGAGATATTAAGTTTGCGAGGCACAGCCATCTATCGCATGGACCACAAAGTCAACCTCGCCATCGACGACTATAGCTTGGCCGACAAGGATGTATATGAAAACTGGGGCGGCGTGAGGGCCGAACTCGTGTATGACAACTCAAAGAAAATCGGGACCAACTTGCTCGTCGGGGCACGGGGAAAGGTTTTTGCCGAATACTACCAACGCATCGCGAGAAACACCAACAACATGGTAGTGCTCGGCTTCGACTACAGGCACTACACCCGTATCAGCCACAACTTCATCTGGGCCAACCGCATTGCGGGCAGCAGCTCGTTCGGGCAGCAGAAACTCATCTACTACATGGGCGGAGTTGACAACTGGATTTTGGCCTCTTTCGACCAAGGCGCCCCCGTTGACTACACGCAAAACTATGCCTATCAGACCCTTGCCACAAATATGCGCGGTTTCAGCCAAAACATCCGCAACGGCAACAACTTTGCAGTCTTGAACAGCGAACTGCGCTTCCCCATGTTCAGCTATTTTATGAACCGTCCCATCAACATGAAGTTTATCAGAGACTTCCAAATCGTGGCCTTCGGCGACCTCGGCACAGCTTGGACCGGTTGGAACCCCTACGACCCAAGCAACTCGCTTTACAACACACACATCACCGATGGCAATTTGGACATCATCGTTACCGAGATGAAAGAACCTTTGGTAGGCGGTGTCGGAGTGGGACTGCGCACCAGCATTTTCGGCTATTTCGTCAGGGGCGATGTGGCTTGGGGCATACAAGACGGACAAATCGCCAAGAAACCAAGGTATTATCTGTCGTTCAATCTGGATTTCTGAGTCTCCGTTTTCCGCATCGCGCGACGCACGGTGAGGAAAGCCGAAGTGCAGCCCACCGCCAGAATCGTGGCGAAAATCAACAGCACATCCTTGATTTTCAGCAATACGGGATAGGCGTCCACCACATAGTTGCCGCCTGCGCCAAACTTCACGAAACCAAACTTTTGCTGCAAGAGCACCAAAATGATACCCAACAGCAAGCCGATGAAGCCGCCTACTACGGAGATGAGCAGGCCTTCATTCATGAAAATCTTCTGAATCAGTCGGTTGTCAGCACCCATCGATTTCAGAATTTCCGTGTCCTTGCGTTTGTCGATCATCAGCATGGAGAGCGAGCCGACCACATTGAAAGTGGCCAAAATCAGGATGAAAGTGAGGATGACATAGACCGCCCATTTCTCGGAGCGCATTATTTTGTATAGTGTTTCCTGTTGTTCCTGTTGGTTCTTCACCGTGAAGTCATCCCCAATCACAGCATTCACTTCCCTTTTTATCTTGCCAATATCTGCATTGGGGGCGGAAAAAATCTCCACATTTGTGGCTTTATTCTCATATTCAAGCAGTTCCGAAAGCAACTCAAAAGGCACGAGTACCAATTTCTCGTCCTGTTCCTGCTCGGTAGAGAACACGCTGCGCACGCTAACCGTGCTGGAATTGAAACTGTTTTCGAGACTCATCAGCGAGGCATTGCCGCGTTTGGGCACATAAATACGCATCATCGCGTAGGGGTTGTAAGCGTTGATACCAAGATACCACGCCACGCCTGCGCCGGGCACGGCAAAAAAACGCCCGTCCCCGTCAGAAAGAACCAAATCGCCCTCGCCAAACACAACTTCATTCATGCGGCCTATCTCCTGATACGCCACGCCTACTCCTTTCACTTGACCGATGTGTTGCTTGTCGTTGGCCCGAAAAAGTGCGTCTTCGGTAATTGTTGGAATTACATACTCAACGCCTTGAATGTCTTCGAGTTGACCTAAAGGAAAAGCCGTCAAATCGATGGTCTTGCCTTTCGCAGCAGCAATTTGCAAGTCGGGCGTGAGACGGTTGTTCATCGAAGAGATGACCTTCTCCAGCCCGTTGAAGGCCGAAAGCACCACGATAAGCGCAAAAGAACCCACGCTAATACCCAAAATGGAAATCCAAGTGATGATATTAATAAGGTTGTGACTCTTTTTGGCCAGCAGGTAACGGTTAGCTATGAACAGAGGCAGTCTCACTTGTCGGGGTGCAACAGGTTGTCAATGTTTTCGATATAGTCAAGCGAGTCATCCTCGATGAAACGCAACTCGGGCACCACGCGCATTTGATGACGGATACGGTTGCCGAGCACGCCACGGATGGCCTTGCCGTTTTGGGCCACTTCGTCCACAACCTTCTTTTTGTCCTCAACGCCGAATACGCTCAGATACACACGCGCATACGAGAGGTCGGAAGTAACATTGACACGGGTTACGGTAATCATCAACATGGGCACTTTCGGTTTCAGTTCCTTCTGGAAAATATCGCCCAATTCCTTTTGAATCAGTTTGTTTACTTTTTCTAATCTTTTTCCGTCCATTTTATTGTTGATTGTTGGTTGTTGAATTGTTGAATTATCATTGCAAGGCACGAAGCAATCAAGTTCGTTGATTTTGCAAAAATAGGGATTTCTTTTGGAATTTTGGGGATTTCAAATCTTTTGCCTATTTTTGCCGTTGCATTTCAACAGTCAAGTTATGGATATTGTCAGCATTAATCAATACAAGCAGGCGGATGATGGGAAACGAAAAACGACCTTTTTTGTGAGGTCACGAAAAAGGTTACATTAGATGATTGCTCACTATATAGAATTAACAATAATAAACTTATAATCAGATAATTAAAAGAATAAAACAACCACACTAGCGCCCGCATCACCGAGAAATATGTTCAGGTGCAGGTGGTCAATGTCAGCACTGGCGAATATGAGGGGAATGTCACGGTGAATCTGTAAGACGTTGGCCTGTAGGGCTGCCGCAATGCGGCAGCCCTACAGTCTCCGATTTATTGCCCGTCCAACCTTCACAAAAAAACACGATTTTCATTATTTTTTTGTAATATACAAGATAGATAATGAAAATATTTATTATTTTACTGTTTATCAATTAAATAAATAAAACAAGATTGGAAAAACAGCCACTATTCGCGTCTTTTCGAGTCCATGAGTATCGTTACCGGTCCATCATTGAGCAGTTCCACCGCCATCATGGCACCAAATTCGCCACTCTGCACGGGACGACCTGAGACCTCGGCAAGGCGTTTCAGGAACAGTTCATACAGCGGAATGGCCACCTCAGGACGGGCAGCATGGATGAAACTCGGACGGTTGCCTTTCTTGGTCAGTGCATGGAGCGTAAACTGGCTCACCACAAGGAAAGAACCGCCTACTTGGTTGATGTCGAGGTTCATGGCATCCTGCTCATCGGAGAAAATACGGAGTTTGGCAAGTTTTTGGCAAAGCCAATCCACATCCTCTTGCGTGTCGGCCTCCTCGATGCCGAGCAGAACCAACATGCCAAGACCGATTTGCGATTTCACTTTTTCATCAATCGTCACCGAAGCGTGACTTACTCTTTGTGCTACAATACGCATAAAACCCTTGATTATGAATGCAGTATCCTGAAAATCATCTCTCTATACAAATCCTTTTCGCTGGCCTCGCCGCTTTCGTAACCCTTCGACTTCATGTCGAACTCACGGAGAATCGAGATATTTCGTATGCAAGCCTGCGGCGGATAGTTACGGGCTGCCGTTTGATAATCCCTGACAAAGAAAGGATTTACGCCCAACAGACTCGCCAAGGCCCCTTGCGACTTGTCGGAAGCCAAGTGCAACTTTAGTATCTTGGCAAAATAGCCATAAAGCGTTATGGCAGTAACCAACAGCGGATTGTCCTTGCAGTTGTCGCCAAAATAGTTCACAATGCGGTTGGCTTTCAGCACATCGCGGCTGCCGATGGCATTTTGCAGTTCGAAGACATTGTAATCTTTCGAGATACCGATGTTGCGCTCCACATCGGCGTCGTCAATGCTCTTGTTCTTGGGCAGGGCAATAGTCAGTTTTTTCAGCTCATTGGCGATTTTGTGCAAATCCGTGCCGAGAAAATCTGCCAACATCTGGGTGGCCTTGGGCGTGATAGAATAGCCATCGGCCTTCAAATAGTTCTGTATCCAGCTGGGTATATTGCTGTCGTATAGCCTCTTCGACTCAAACCAAACGCCTCTCTTGTCTATCTTTTTTGCCAAGGTCTTCCGTTTGTCGAACTTCTTGTATTTGTATGCGAAAACGAGGAGTGTGGTTTCGGGAATCGTGTCGAGATAAGCCTCAAAGCCCTCCAAGTTCTTCACATCTTGCGCCTCCTTGACGATGACCACCATGCGCTCGCCCATCATTGGGAAACTGCGTGCATGGTTGGCGATGGTTTCCACATCCACATCACGACCATAAAGCACGATTTGGTTGAAAGCGCGGTCGGCTTCGTCAAGCACCTCGTTTTCAATGGTATCCGAAATCATGTCGATGAAATATGGCTCCTCACCCGTCAGGAAATAGACGGACGCGAAGTTTTTCTTGTGGATCTCTGAAAGGATTTGTTCGTAGGTCATTGCGATTTTATCAAGAGTTTGGGAAATCGGAGATTGGCTTCGCCGCAATCGGAGATTTCAACGCAGTTAATTTATGATACTGTCTTTTAGGGTGTTCTTGGAATTTGAAATGCAAACCGCTCTCGATTTGCTCTCATTATCAAAACTTTAGATGTTTGACCGTAATGCCGTTGTTGATCAGTTGCCTCAGCGAGTCGATACCTATGCGCAAATGTTCGCCGACGAAGTTCCTATTCACCTTTTTGTCGCTTTCCTCAGTCTTGACACCTTCGGGAACCATAGGGTTGTCGGACACGAGCAGCAGCGCACCCGTCGGGATCTCATTGTGGAAGCCGACGGTGAAGATGGTAGCGGTCTCCATATCGACAGCCATGCAGCGGATTTTGCGCAGATAGTCCTTGAACTCGTCATCATGTTCCCATACGCGGCGGTTGGTGGTATAAACCGTGCCTGTCCAATAGTCGCGGCCATAGTCGCGGATGGTGGTGGAGATGGCTTTTTCGAGGCTGAAGGCCGGCAGCGCGGGCACTTCGGGCGGGAAGTAGTCGTTGGAAGTACCCTCGCCACGAATGGCCGCGATGGGCAAAATCAGATCGCCCACCTTGTTGACTTTCTTCACGCCGCCGCACTTGCCGAGAAACAGCACGGCTTCGGGTTTTACGGCACCCAGCAAATCCATGATGGTGGCGGCATTGGCGCTGCCCATACTAAAGTTGATGATGGTGATTTCGCCGTCGGTGGCGCAGGGCATCGAGCGGTCGCGGCCCACCACCTCCACGCCTTGCCATTCGGCGAAATGGTCCACATAATTCTGGAAGTTGGTCAGCAGGATGTATTTCCCGAACTTCTCCAACGGCAAACCCGTATAGCGCGGCAGCCAGTTTTCAACTATTTCTTGCTTGGTTTTCATTTCGACAAATATTTGCGCAAAAATAATAAAAAAACAAATTCCAATCAAAAAGCGCTTTTTATATCTAAATATATCCCGATTATTTCTATCTTTGCGTTTGAAAACACCCATAACAAACAAGCCGTGGCAAACAGAATCGACATACAAAGAACCCTTCAAATCCATTCACAAGCGAAAGTTGAATTCTACAAGACCTATCTTGAGCGCTATCTCAGAATTTTATGCCTTTCTGATTATATAAAGAACATCAACATTTATGATGTTTCTTGTGGTATGGGTATATATGACGATGGCGGAAAAGGCAGTCCTATTGTCGCATATGAAGCAATTCGAGAATTTGCAAACAATCCTAAATTGAGAATTGGAGACACAAAAACTACCCTAATTGTAAACGATTTGAAAAAAGAACGCGTCGAAAATGTTAAGACATATATTGAGACTAATCACCATTCATTCTGCAATGTAAAATATCACAACTTAGACATTGATGAAATGTTTAAAGTTGTTCTAAAAGAAGTAAATGACAGTGCGAGCATCACTCGAAATCTGATATTCATTGATCCATACGGATACAAAAACATACGAAAAGAATTGCTGTTTGAATTGATGAAAAATGGGAAAACAGAAATCATCCTTTTTTTACCCATATCGCATATGTATAGATTTACCAACACAGCCATTCAAGACGAAGAAACTATTCAATATGAACCCTTGAAAAGATTTGTTAATAGTTTCTTCCCTAACCCCTCACATCCAATCAGGCAAAGTAATTTCAATGTGATGGAATACATAGACTACATTGCAGATGCGCTGAGTTTTAACAACCAATACTATTCAACATCTTATTACATAGAAAGGGACAATGCCAATCGTTTTGCTTTATTTTTTATCACCAAACACATTTTTGGCTTTGAGAAGATACTAGAAGTAAAATGGGAATTGGACGAAGAAAATGGTAGAGGCTTTAGAATACCCGACTACAATCTTAGTTTATTTGCTGAAGAATTTGCTGAAGATGCAAAAAACACAAACGCTCAAAAACTTGAGTCCATATTGATAGATTATCTTAAACAGCCAAAAACAAATTGTGATATTTATGAAATCACATTGACCAAAGGTTTTTTACCAAAACATACAAATGAAATATTAAAGAAACTGCAAAAGAACAACCCGAAATTTAATGCTATTGATTTATCCACAAACGAAGACGCTAGGAAAGGATCGTTTTACATTTCTTACAAATACTATAATAATCCACCAAAAGTATTAATTTGCATAAAACCATGAAAACCACAAGTATAGAATGGACTGATAAAACTTGGAATCCTATCACAGGATGCACTAAAATTTCGGAAGGTTGCGAACATTGCTATGCAGAAGTCATGTCACGGCGACTAAAAGCCATGAAATGTAATAAATACGCAAATGAATTTACCCTTACACTACATGAGAGTTGCCTTGAGGAACCTTTTCAATGGAAACAACCACATACCATTTTTGTATGTTCCATGAGTGATTTGTTTCACAAGGATGTTCCTTTTAGTTTCATTGATAGAGTGATGAACACCATCAATATGACTCCTCAACATCGCTATCAGTTGCTGACCAAACGAGCTGAACGCATGGCTGAGTATTTCCTATATCATGACATACCTAAAAATGCTTGGCTTGGAGTAACAGTAGAAGCGCAATCCTCAAAATCTCGAATTGATTGTTTGAGGGCATTGAATGCTCCTATACGATTCTTGTCATGTGAACCACTAATTGAAGATCTAGGAAAACTCAATCTTGACCGAATTGATTGGGTGATTGTGGGAGGAGAAAGCGGCCAGTTGGCCAGACCCATGAAAGAAGAATGGGTAAAAAGCATCCAGCAACAGACAAAAAACCAAGGCTCTGCTTTCTTTTTCAAGCAATGGGGAACATGGGGCAGCGATGGAATCAAGCGAAACAAACACAAAAATGGAAAGCTTATTGACGGCAAAGTTTTTCAAGCAATGCCAATGTAAAACAACAACATCAAAATGAAAAAGACTCAAAAAACGGCTGTGTTCGTATTATTCACAATTCATGCAAATGCTATCGGTTGCAAGAAAAACGAAAAATGACCCACTACCCCATAAAAATACTGATGGCCTTCGGCTGCACCTTCGAACCGGAAGGCGATGGGTTTTTCGAGTGGCTGATGCGCAACGGCTATCCCGAGTTGGGTGCTTTGAGCCGCACCATCCAAGGCGACACCAAGGCCAAAGACTGGCTGATGGAGCATGGTTTTCCCCACCTCGCCGCCATCGACAGCGCCATTGACAAAGAGGCAAAAGCCGAAGAATGGCTACTTAAAAACCATTTCGAGGTCAATCTCGCCTTCGCAAAAGCCGTCAATCGGGACGAAGATGCGAGCAACTGGTTGGAGAAAAACGAGCTTCAGGTTTTTATCGTCCTTGCCGACAAGATTCGCAAATATCTGGATAACAAATATTTAGACTACCACAAAATCCATTTTTAATTTCAAGCGATTTTTTTTGACCTACATAACAGAAAAAATCCTAACTTTGCAGCCTATCAGACAAAGAGAAATAATTTAGAAAATCATACTACAATGAAAAAAGGATTATCCACCGTCATCAACATCATTTTGTTTGCCATTATTGTACTTTTAGCATGGCAAGTCGTCAAGAGCATTCAAGCTCCTATCAAGTTCAACAACGAACAGAAATCTCGTGAAGCCAAAGTGATTGAGCGTCTTATCGACATCCGCAACGCCGAGGTGCTTTACAAAAATGCCACCAACAAGTACACGGACAATTTCGACACCCTGATCAAATTCTGCCAGAATGCCGAAATTCCCATGGTGAAAATGATTTCAAGGCAAAACATGGAGGACTCCACCTATTATACTGTTTACGACACCATCGGATTCGTGAAAGTGATGGACTCCATCAAGAGAGGCAACGCCATCAGGAGAGACAAAGTAGAAAAGGCCATAAAAGAAGGAAAAGATGAAAAAGAAGTCTGGAACAGCTTCAATTTCAACATCAACGACCTCAAATTGGTGCCTTTCAGCCAACCTAATACGAACTTCGAACTTGAAGCCAGCACCAAAGAGAGCAGCGGTATCAAAGTGCCTATCTTTGAAGCACGCACTCCTTACGAAGTGTATCTGGCCAACCCGGGCGCTTCTTTCAGCGACAAGGAATGGAAACAGCGTGTCGATAACCTCAAGGCAGAAAAGGAAAGCATCCACCGTTATGCCGGCCTGAAAGTCGGTTCGATGGAAGAAGCCTCTACCGAAGGCAACTGGGAGAAACTTTAAACATTCGGGATGAATGACGGCTTCGTTGAATCCTTATATCTCCCAATTTGGCGAGGAATTTGACGCCGAGAAGTCATCGCAATACAGAATGGCCATCCAATGCTCGTTGGGTGGTCTTTCTTTTGCCCTTCTCGATACCGCCACCGATACGCTCGTCGCGTTGGAATGCTACCTGTCAGACTTATTGGCCGACAGCAACGACTTGTTTCGCACCTTGGAACGGGCTTTGGAAGACAAAGGCTTGAACAACAAGAACTTCCTATCGGTATCATGCCTTATCGACAACCGTCTTTGTGTCTTAGTCCCTGATACCTTATTCAATAAGGCTGACCTGTCCAAATACCTCGACTTCACCACACCAATTCCGGAAAGCCACACGGTCGTTTCGGAGCTGTTGGAATCGGCGCAATGCCATATCGTCTATGCCCTTATGAAAGCATTGCAACACAAGATGTTGAACAAATGGGAGAACACCAGCATTAGGCATTCGAGCAGCGTGTTCATCAACGGCATGATGCAGAACAAAGAAAGTAACGGCATCTTCGTCAATGTGCGCAACCGCAACTTCGACATGCTCATCAAGAAAGACGGCGAACTGCTCTTCTTCAACAACTTCAAGTTCAACACAAAGGAGGATTTTGCCTATTTCCTGTTGTTCGCCATGGAGCAAAATGGTTTTTCGGGCCAAGAAACGCCGGTTTGTTTCTCAGGTCTCATCCGGCCGGCATCCGATGTCATTGACCTTTGCGGGCGTTACTTGAAAGACATCCGTTTTGTGGAAGACACGCATACGCTACAGGTGAGCAAAGCCTTGGATGAAGTGCCATTCCAGTATTATTTTATTCATTACCAATCATTCACAGACCAAAAGCGGGGCTGACTCGCGTCAAAACGATAAAGATGAGAATCATAAGAGGAAGACACCAACGGCGACAAATCGTAGCACCTGCCAAACTACCCGTGCGCCCCACCACCGACATGGCTAAGGAAAGCCTGTTCAACATCATCGAAAACCACTTCGACTTTGAGGAGACCGAAGCCTTGGACCTGTTTGCCGGCACGGGCAACATCTCCTACGAATTGGTTTCAAGAGGCTGCCCGAAAGTGGTGTCAGTCGACCACGACTTCGGCTGCGTGAAGTTCATCCGCGAAACGGCCAATAAACTCGACATGAAAGAGTTGCTCGTTGTCCGTTCGGATGTCTTCCGTTTCTTGGACAAGCACCAAATGCAATATGACCTCATCTTCGCCGACCCGCCTTACGATTGTGAACATTACAACGAGTTGGCCAACCTCATCTTTGATCGCAATCTGCTTCGCGAAGGCGGCATGTTCGTTTTGGAGCACGACAAGTACCAGAACTTTGAGGAGCACCCCCATTTTATGGAGCAAAGGCATTACGGCAAGGTGCATTTCAGTTTCTTCGCACAAACCATCGAAGAAGAGTCGGAGGAATGACACATTATTAATCCACTCACGCAGCATTGGCAAAAACGCGGAAACCTATTGGGCACCAACCCAGTGTTGTTGCCTCATATAGTTCAGCGCATTCGGCGCGAAAAACAGTATTCTGTGCGAAAAATCAAATATAGCCGAAGCGTTTCCTGACGTTCTCCTTCTCTTCGTCACTGCTGTCGCGGAAAAGCGGCATTACTTCGTCTTCGGGGAAGTCGGTGAATGTGAGGAAAAGGAGCGAGTCAAGCGTGTCGTTGAAGTCAGGGTCAACATTGAAACACAGGAACTTGGCGTTAAGTTTCAGGTATTTCTTAAACAAGGTGGGCAAACGGTATTGGCCATTGCTCAGTCGGAACATGAACTTATCGAACTTGTCGATACTGTCCATATTGCCTTGCAACAGCACATCGGAATCCACCTTCAGGAAGTCTTCATGGAAAGGTGTCATCGGCGCTGCCATGTCTTTGAGGTCATCGCTCACGGAATGCTTCTCGGTAACATACTTCACAATCATGCTCATATAGAATTTCGGATACCACGAGCTGACGCTGACCGGGCCGATGAAATGTTGGATATTGGGGTAGCGCACCACCACATCCGACAAGCCGCGCAACAGGAGCACCAGTGGCAGCACTTCCTTCTGGTAGTCGAGCGCAACAAAAGATCGTCCCAACTCAATGGTATGCTCCAAATAGGGCGCAAACGATTCTTTGAAATGAACCAAAGTGCTGACATAGAAGCCTTTGATACCATATTTTGGAATAATCTCGCTGCCAATGCCAAGACGGTAGCAACCCACAATCGTTTGTTTCGCTCTGTCCCAAAGGATGAGATGCTTGAAATAGCTGTCAAACTCATCCTGATCGAGGTTCTTGCCCGTACCCTCTCCGATGGTGCGGAAAGTCTCCTCGCGCAGGCGTGCGATTTCGTGCATCAAATTCGGTATATCCTCATAGTCAGCCAAATAACAATCGTAATCAGAGGCGGTGTAAAGGAACGACTTCTCGCGAATGGCATCCAATTCGGCCAAAATGAGCGACAAATCTCTTGGGGTGTCAATCTCTTCCTGTTTCGCTTCTTTCTTTTGTACCGATTTTGCAGGGATATTGGCTTCCAATGCATAGGAACGGCTGCGCAGATAGGCGGCCAAGTCGGCGGGGTTCTCGTAATTGGCAATCTCGGAGGGCAGAATCGGCTTGCCGATTTGCAAGTTGAAACAGGTGTCGCGCTTGTTGGCCAATTCGCGTGTCAGGCGAGCCGTGCCCAACATGTTGTGTATCTTATCGACCGTATAAAACAACTTTGAGTTACGGCCATCCCAAAACACGGGAATCACAGGCACGCCGGCATTTTGGATAATGCGGGCGATGGAAGTGCTCCACGGTAGGTCTTCGGGGCAGCCTTTTCCGTGATAACGCGACACCTCGCCGGCCGGGAACACACCCAGACCGTTGCCGGCCGAGATGTGCTGCAAGGCTCCTTTGATACCGCCCACGCTACTCTTCCATTCCGGATTGCCGGTAAACGGATTCACCGAGAAGAAGCAGTCTTTGAGATTGGGGATGTGCGACAAGATGAAGTTAGCCATCAGCTTGAAGTCGGGGCGAACCTTGGCGATGGCGCTCAACAGCATCAGCCCCTCAATGCCACCGAAAGGATGGTTGCTCACCACGATAAAGCCGCCCTCCTTGGGAATACTCTCCAACTGTTCGGGGCTGACATCGATAGTAATACCCATGTTTTCGATGAGGCGGTCGGAGAACTCACGGCCTTGATAATCAGCGGCTCCGTCGAACAAACGGTTGATTTTGCCCAAACCCAGCACGCCGTAGGCCATCCCCGCCACACAGGTGCCGAAGAAGCCTTTCAGCCCGAAGGCTTTTTTCAAATCCGAATTGGTTACTACTTTTCGCATGGTTATTGGACCTATCAAAACCCTGATATTGGCTCCGCCAAAATCGAAGATCTCAAACAGGTTTCAAACGGCAAAGATACGGATTTTATCCATTCTATCGTTTTTTTTCCAACAAAAACAGACCTTCCGTATCTCGCTTCACCGATAAAAGCATATTCTTCCCTACGCTTTTTCGCACAAAATCAGCATTGTAATTTTGTTCACCAAGCCTTTTCGGTCAATCCGCCCTGAAACCGCGCAGCCAAGGAAACGGCCTCTTCTTGACCGTTTAGTGTCGGTCAAGAAGAGGCCTTGGGTGAGTTGGACGGCTGGCGTTGTTGCCCGGGCCAATAGCATAAAGCACCACCGGGACACCTGCCGATGTCCAATAACCGAACAGCTGTCCGCCGGTTTCGATATGAGGACAGTCCAGAATACAGCGCGAAAGGTAGTCCAATTCACTTTGATAGACAAGAACCGTGTCGGCAGGCTTCATGGTACGCATGTTTTTTATCTTTGGTGAGCAATAATGATTTGTCGCATTTGAATGGCTTCCGATTTCAGGAAACCATGAATGGAAACCTGATTTCCAAAAGCATAGAATGAAATGGTTGAAAACCCAATGATGGGCGTTTCAATATGCACCGACGAGATGCAGGAATAGGGGATATAGGTTGACTTCCCGCTGAAGATAAATGGGCACCTGACCGTCACCCCGTCATCGTTGAAAATGATGGTCGGCGGGAACAGGTTGATTTCCCCGCTCCCCAGTCGCCGTATAAGCCGACAGTTATAGGAAGATTCTTGTCGTTTGTAACAACACCTTTCAGCAACTCTGCATGAACTGTATAACCCAGAAGGTCTTTTGACGTTTCTTTATCCGACCACATACTATATTTACTTATGGTGGGTTCTATTTATTCACTTTTTGGTCATCAAAACAGACAGAACCCATTAATCTGCCGGACAACCGCTGTTTAACATTTGGTTTACAGGTGCAAAGATACGACTGTTTTATCATTTGACAATAAATTATTTGC
>JBHACT010000043.1:0-23027 GCA_041854745.1 Candidatus Limimorpha sp.
AACGCGCTGTCGGGCTGCTGCCACATCAGGCTGTCGATGGCGGACAATTCAGGCGACACGATGGTTTGTAGAGACGGTGCATGCACCGTCTCTACAGTGTCATGATATGGTTGAGACGGTGCGTGCACCGTCTCTACAATGCCGCGGTATGGTTGAGATGGTGCGTGCACCGTCTCTACAAGGGTGTTGGTTTGGGCGCGGGCATCGGCCAACGCCAACAACAAGATTAATCCTATGACAAAAGGCTGGACTTTCATGCCTGCAAAGGTAAACAAAAAACCCCGCCACAAAAAACTTGCGGCGGGGAAAAAATGTAATAATTATGAAAAAATACTAAAGTTTCTTTCTTATTCTTCTTCTTTCTGGCTTTCTTCGTACTCTTTCAGCAGGCGGTTCTGCACATCGGTGGGCACTTGCTGGTATTCAGCATACTTCATGGTGAAGGTGCCACGGCCCGAAGTAAGCGAGCTGAGGGTGGTCGAATAGCGGTCCATCTCGGCCAACGGCACCTTGGCGTGGATGGTTTGGTAGCCGTGGTCGCTGTCCATACCCATCACGATGGCGCGGCGGCCTTGCAGGTCGGTCATCACAGCACCCATGAGGTCGGCGGGCATGCGCACATCGAGGTCATTAATGGGTTCCATGATTTTCGGGGCAGCGTTTTTGAAAGCTGCACTGAAAGCCATACGACCGGCGATCTTAAAGGCCATTTCGTTGGAGTCAACCGGGTGCATCTTACCGTCGTAGATGTAAACGATGATGTCGCGGGCGTATGAACCCGTCAAGGGGCCTTGCTCCAAACGCTCGTTGACACCCTTTAAGATAGCGGGCATGAAGCGGGCATCGATGGAGCCACCTACGACACAGTTGCAGAAGATGAGCTTACCGCCCCAAGGCAGTTCGTACTCCTGCTTGTCGCGCACCTGAAGCTCGCTCGGGTCGGTGTAGCCCTCGAAGTAAGGAGCCAGTTGCATGTGCACCTCACCAAACTGACCGCTACCACCTGACTGTTTCTTGTGACGGTAGCTTGCGCTTGCGTTCTTGGTGATGGTTTCGCGATACGGGATCCTCGGCGAAGCGGTCTCGATGGCAATCTTATATACATTGTCGAAATACCATTTCAGCGTGTTGAAATGATATTCGCCTTGGCATTGCAGGATGTTTTGGCGCAGCTCGCGCGACATGCCGCTGATGACGGTTGGGTCGATCTTGTGGATGTCGTTGAGGATGCTGCCTAATTTTTCGTCTTCCTGTGAGTTGACAGCCTTGATGGCGATGGAGAAGACCGGAGTCGGGAAAGGCATCTCATCGAAGAAGGCTTCACCTGCCTTGGCATCAACCAGCGAGTCGCCAATGCGGCCGTCTTTCAGTTTGATGGTGCAGATGATGTCGCCGGCGTTGACTTTCTCAACTTCTTCGCGGTTCTTGCCACGGAAGGCGAGCAACTGTGAGAGACGCTCCTTGTTGCCCGTGCGTGGGTTGATGAGGTCTTGGCTCTTCGCGACAGTGCCACCATAGACGCGCATCCAAGCCACATCGCCGAGGTTTTGCTCTGTGGTCACCTTGAAGATGAACAAGGCTGCGGGGTCGTCGTTGCTGTTGTGGAATTCTTGGCCGTTTTTGGCTTTGATGGCCGGCATGTCGGCGGGCGACGGGCAGGCGTTGACGAGGAACTCCATCAAACGACTGACACCCACGCCGCGCTTGGCAGCACCGCAGAGCACGGGGAATAACTCACGGTTGACGATACCTAAGTGGATACCGCGCTCCATATCTTCCTCGCTCAGGGTCATCTCTTCGAAGAACTTCTCCATCAGGCTCTCTTCGCCTTCAGCGGCGTGCTCGATGAGGCTGTTGTGCAGCTCTTCGGCCTTGGCCATCTCGACGGCAGGGATGTCCTGCACTTCGGGAGCACCGTTGCCGTTTTTGAAGACCAACATCTTCATCATGATCAGGTCGATGACGGCGTTGAAGTCTTCACCAGCGTTGACGGGATATTGGATGGGCGTAACTTTGTCGCCGAAATATTCTTTCAGTTCGCGGACCGTGTTGTCGAAGTTCGCGTTGCTGTGGTCGAGTTGGTTCGTGAAGAACACGACAGGTTTCTTCGTGTTGGCAGCATGACGCCAAGCGTTTTCGGTGGTGGCTTCAACACCCGACTGAGCGTTGACGGTGCAAACGGCAATGTCGGCTGCGGTGAGGCAGGAAACGATTTCACCGGAAAAGTCGCTGAAACCGGGAGTATCCAAGATGTTGATTTTCTTGTCGTTGTAGATTGAGTACATCATGGATGCATTCACCGAAATCTGGCGGTCCATTTCAATCTGACGGTAGTCGGAAACGGTGTTCTTTTCTTCGGTGCTACCTTTTCTGTTGATGAGCTTGCCTTCGAAAAGCATGTTTTCGGCAAGCGTGGTCTTACCCGATTTTGCTGCACCGACGAGTGCAACATTACGGATGTCTTTTGTTTGGAATTCCTTCATTTTTATATAACTAGCTAATTATTAAATATTTGCTTTTCGCAAAAAAACTATAATGGGCGCAAAGGTACGAAAAAATATTTTTTCCCAATATTTTTGTTTAGAAAAATCTTGCTTGTGTCGTACATAAATAATCAGGGCATGTCGTTGACTACCTATGCTTTCAATACTTCTATGCAGTCATAAATTCTCTTCCAATGCGCTTCGTCCATCTTGGCGCCTACCACTCCAATGATGTTTTTGGCTACGATGGCTCCCATCATGCCGCACTTTTGCAGGGTTTCGCCTTTGACGAGACCGGCGAGGAAGCCCGATGCCCACATGTCGCCGGCGCCTGTAGTATCTACCACATGGGTTTCTATGGGAGGGACGGTAACAACTTCGTTGCCGCGTTGGATGAAAGCACCTTTGGCTCCCACTTTTACCACCGCGATTTGGCAGCGTTCGGCGATGTAGTGCAGGGCATCTTCGGGTTCCAAGCCGGTTAGCATTTTGGCTTCCTCCTCGTTGGCAAACACGATGTCCAACTTGTCTTCAAGGAGGCGGAGCAGCAAATCGCGGTGTTTTTGCACTTCGTTGTAACTGGCCATGTCCATGGCTATGGTCATGCCTTTGGCACGGGCGGTGTCGATGGCTTTTTCGAGCAGGGCCGGGTTGGCCACGAGGTAGCCTTCCACATAGAAGATGTCCCAACCGTCAAGGAGTTCGGGCTGGATGTCGTCGGCACACAATTCGGCAGCGGCGCCGAGGCAAGTGGCGAAGGTGCGTTCGCCGTCGGGGGTCACCATGGCCATGGCGCGACCCGTAGGCGTTTCGGTAGTGAGCAGAAGGGGTTGCACACGGGTGTCGGTCATCTGTTTTTTGAAGAACTCACCCACTTCGTCATTGCCGATTTTGCTCAGGAAGCCTGTTTCGATACCGAGTTGCGACAAGCCGCCCATGGTGTTGGCAGTTGAGCCGCCGCTGGCGCGTTGGCTGCCAAACTGTTGGGCCATCAGTTCGCCGATTTTGACGGCATCGGTGGCATTCACATAGGTCATGCTCCCTTTGGGAAGGTTCAGTTCTTGCAAGGGTTGTTCGTCGGGAATCTGTGTCAGGATGTCGACCAGTGCGCTTCCTATTCCGAGTATTTTTTTCTGGTGCATAGGTGTTTTCATTTGGTGCGGCAAAAGTACGAAGAAAAATTGATTCAATTCAACAAATCTTCATGTTGAAAATCAACATAATAGGGATTGTGAGAAAAAAAACTCGAAAAAATTGCTTGTCGGTAATGAAAATAGTTGTACTTTTGCCACCGCAAATCAGACAAGTTCTGTGACATAGTGCAGCCTCCTTAGCTCAGTTGGTTAGAGCATCTGACTGTTAATCAGGGGGTCTCAGGTTCAAGTCCTGAAGGAGGCGCAATTTTTATGTTTCATGTTATTAATTTTTTGGCCTCATAGTTTCTCCCCGATTCTATGGGGTTTTTTTTATGTGGTCAGCAGCGTGCCGCTGACCACATGCAAAAAGCAGGGACTTATGTCGCCTGCTTGTGGGCTGTCGCCCCTACGGGGCTTCAATGCGGCTTTGTTTTTTCGTAGAAATTCATAATATAGTCTTGAAAATCAACTTAATGTCGCCAAAGAAACTCCAATTATCCAAATAATTCAAGTTGATTTTCACTTTATCTGGCCAAATGACGGTGTCGTTATAGGCTTTTGGATCGGCTTGTTGTGCAAGCAGTTTTTCCTCGTTGCGGTATTTGATACTTGCCGGACCCGTAATGCCCGGGCGGAGTTGCAAAAGGCGTCGGTTGTCGCCTTGCAGTTGGTCGGCATATCCCGGCACATCGGGGCGAGGACCGACAAAACTCATCTGTCCTGCACAAACATTGATGAGTTCGGTGAGGCAATCCGCTTTGCTGTGGCGCAACCAACGCCCCATACGAGTAACACGGGAATCGCCGGCGGTGGTTATGCCGTTACCCTCGGCTTGGTCGTACATGGTGCGAAATTTGCAGATGCGGAAAGGCTTGCCTTTTCTGCCTATGCGCCATTGCATGAAAAAAACCGGGCCTTTGGAATCCAGTTTGATGAGAACGGCGATGACAAGAAGGGGCAAAGACAGCACGATAAGTCCGATGAGTGCTAAGATACGGTCGAAGCACCACTTGAAAATGAATCCTATTTTGTGTCTATTTTTCTCCACGCCGCATGGCCTCCATGTTGAGAATTGCACGAATGCGTGGCAAAGTTATGATTTTTCTGAATGGGTACAACATTGCGACTGCAATCTTCATCCATTTGCAGTAATGTATTGCAATGTTGCAATATGATTTGCGGAAATTGAATTTGTCGGTAAGAAAACTCTGAATGTTGGAGTGCTCGGTGATGCTGCGCGAGCCGTCGGTAACATAACGGAAGCCTTTCTCTTGCAAATAATATTGGTTCATGCTGTAGAACAGGCCGTAGTAGGGGTAAGCGGAACATTTCCTTTTGTATTTCGGTAAGATGGCTGCTAAACCGTATTCACATGCATCTGGCCACAGTCGATTGGCACAAAACCCGATGAAAGTATCATCTGTTGGGTCGAAGACCCCCCAATAGTCGTAGTGTTTTTTTTCACACCTTCTCAGATAGGCTTCAAAAGTATGAATGTTTGAGATACGGTCGTTAACGGCATAATCTTTATATGTGGCTTTTAAAATGGGGTAGCCGGACTGTTTTATGAGACCGATGTCAATACGCCTGAAATCCAGTTTTTCCAATGATCGCCTCACTTTTTTTCTCGTGTTGCCCGACAATTCTTCCAGTCCGCCAAAACGGTCTTTGATGAGGTTCCAAAAACAAGTCTCTTGCTGACAGTCAAAGTTATAAGTATTTCTGACCAACATTCCGCCTTGTTCCAGTAGGTTTTGCCAGTCTTTTTCCTCGAGTTTTGGCTCGAGGTGGGGAGCACCCTCAAAGCGCCATGCGTTGCGATATAGGTAAAAGCCTTCCGTCATAATCGTTTCTTTATGGCATTGAAGGCATAGCTGAAAAAGCAGTTTAGAGCTTTGATTAAGGATAACTTTTCCTGTTGTCGGTATACCTTCCAAAGGTCGGCGGATGCTTTCAGCTTATTTGAGCTGGCCGACCGCCGTCGGATGCAATACGAAGTCAGAGGCTCGTCAATAGCATAGGCTATAAAGCCTTTTTTCAGAATGTTGAGCCATGTGGCGGTGTCTTCGCTGGTGCGGAAATCGGGCACAGAAACATGTCCGATGATGGATTTGTCGAGCATGACCGTAGAGCAGCCAATAAGGGTATTGTGTAGATAGGTCTCATAATCCAAATCGCCTGCCGCTTTGATGGTCTTGTTCAAAAGTTCGCCGTTTTCGTCAACGCAGTCGTAGCTTGAGTAACTGAAACCGATGTTTCGTTCGGTCATGAATTGTAGCTGCCGTTCAAGTTTTTCGGGATGCCAGATGTCGTCGGCATCGATGAAAGCAAGGAAAAGTCCCTTTGCCATGTCTAAGGCTTGGTTTCGGGTGTCAGCGATGCCGGTATGCTTGGGTTTGACAAAAAAATGAATCCTGCCGTCCTTGTCCTGATAGCTTTTGACAATCTCGGCTGTCTTGTCAGTTGAAGTGTCGTCAACGATAAGGAGTTCCCAGTGGGGATAGGTTTGCCCTTGCACCGATTGAATGGTGTCGGAAATGAACCTTTCCATGTTGTAACACGGCATAATAACCGATACAAGTGGCTGTTTTTCCACGGGATACGAGTTCATTTCAGCTTCTCAATCCAAACCTTGATTTGCTGCTCATCGTGGAGACGGCACACCAGCAGCGAATGGTCGCGGTAGGCTACCAAGTAGTCGTCCAAGCCTTCCACCACGGCTTCGGTGCCCTCTTCAATATTAATAATGGTATTCCTGTTGTCCACCGAGATGACTTTGCCGCGCAAGGCGTTGCCGGTCTCATCTTTCTTGGCGTGGGTGAACAGCGAGCCCCATGTGCCGATGTCGCTCCAGCCGAAGTCGGCAGGAATGGTGAAAGTATTAGGCGATTTCTCCATTATGCCATAGTCGATACTGATGTTGGGGCAGTCCACAAAGTGGTCGTTGATGAAGTCCTGCTCTTCGGGGGTGCCGAAGTTGTAGATTCCTTTTTCGAAAACTTCGACCATTTCGGGCAAGTATTGTTTGAACGCCTGCATGATACCGTCCAAGGTCCAGAGGAAGATGCCGCTGTTCCAGAAATAGTTGCCATTTGCAACAAATTTCACGGCGGTGTCGTAATCGGGTTTTTCCTTGAACATCTCTACTTTCACGACAGCCGGCAGCGTGTCTTGCTTGGGCACTTGTATATAGCCATAGCCCGTCTCTGGGCGGCTGGGCTTGATGCCGATGGTCATTAAAGCGTTATGGTTTTTTGCCAAAAAGTCGAAGCCCAAACGAATAATACGCTGGAATTCAATTTCGTTGGTTACTAAGTGGTCGGCGGGAGTGACGACAATATTGGCGTCGGAGCAACGGCTTTGTATGTGATAGGCTGCGTAGGCAATGCAAGGTGCCGTGTTGCGTCGAGCAGGCTCGCAAAGCACTTGGTCGGGACGGAGCATGGGCAGGTGTTCAAGTACAAGCTGTTTGTAGGCTTTATTGGTCACCACAAGGAAGTTCTCGTCGGGGATGACGGGGCTGAAACGCTCGTAAGTGCTGCGGATGAAACTCTTTCCCGTACCGAGGATATCCAGAAATTGCTTGGGATAGTTGTCTTTGCTGAGGGGCCAAAAGCGGCTACCAATGCCGCCCGCCATGATAATGCAGTAGTTGTTCATTACTTCTGTTTATTAAGGAACGACTTGCCTTTCTCGCTCAGATACGGCTCTAAGTTGGTCAATGCGATTTTGCACAATGGCATTCCTGCGGCATAAGAGGCGATTTCGTAGGGTTTGTAGCAAAAAACCACACTGTCGGTTTCAATCCAAGGCTCGTTGTCGGGTAAGGCGTTTATTTCTTCATATTCTATGAATAAATCTTCTTCCGCGAATTTTGCGAAGTATTGTTTCTCAATGTTTTCAGCAATCAAGCTGATGAGTTGCTCTGGTTCTTCAAACAAGTCATAGCCCATGATGCTACCGTCTATCTTGCTGAAGGTGGTGCCGTTATACCAAGGCATTTCGTGGGCACCGCCCGAATAGAGGTAACCTTCGGTAATGTAGGTAACATAATGCTCGGTTTGCTCCGCTAATGTGTAGTTTTCTTCATATTCCGAACGGGGTTCACTGCCGTCTTCCTCAAAGAAGTTGTCTTTCATGGATTGAAGGTAGCTGACATGATCTTCCGTTTCGTCGGAGAGCATCCAGTGAAGGATGTTTTGGCGCAGAGTTTTGTTTTTGGTAACGGGCAGGTCGAGACTGACATTGAAGCGGGAATAGCCGGAACTATACTCACTTTCGATGAAAACGCTGTCGCATAAAGAATAAGTTTCAACATCTATTTCGTCTGCATCTTTGGGCTGGCAGCCGGCAAAGACCAACAGAAACAGTATGGGTAGGATGGTCGTTTTGTTCATGATGAAGAAAATTGTTAGGTTCGATGATGCAAAGATAGTTCTTTTTTGAAGAACGGCAAAAGTTTGTCTTTTATTTCAACCAACGATAAAGTATCTCGATGGGGTGAACGGCATGTACACCTGTGCCGTCAAGAATTTGCTGACGGCAAGAGGTTCCCGGGGCGGCTGCAATAACGGGTGTGACACCTTCAGCCGAAGCTACAGCTTTCCTGATGGTTGGAAACAACACCATCTCGCCAATGGCCAACGATGTCTTGTAATGCTCCTTTTCGTAGCCGAACGAACCTGCCATGCCACAGCAGCCACTGGGGATGACATGGATTTGGGCATTTTGGAGCAACTTCAAGGCAGCAACGGTTTTCTCGGTGCCCACCAAGGCTTTTTGGTGGCAATGGCCATGAAGCCAAATCTCTACGGCATCGGTTTTGAAATTGCTTGGCGTGATGCGGCCGGCTGCCGCTTCGCGTATGATGAACTCATCAAAAAGCAAGGAATTGCGTCCCAAATCTTGTGCTTGACGGCGTTGCTCGTCCGGAACCAGATCGGGATATTCGTCGCGAAAACTGAGAATACACGAAGGCTCGATGCCGACCAAAGGCGTTTGTTTCGAGACTTTATTATTCAGCAGATGGACATTCTTTATTGCGAACTTCTTTGCGAGTTTCAGATTACCTTTCGAGATGGCGGGGCGACCGCTCTCAACATGTTCGGGTATTTCCACTTCGTAGCCTAATTTCAGCAGCAGTTTGGCGAAGGTCAGTCCCAACTCGGCTTCTTGGAAATTGGTGAACTCGTCGGCAAAAAGATAGACTTTTCCATTTTGGGCTTTGCCTTTGTATTTTCGGCATTCGCGTTTTACGGCGGTCCGCATGGTAACACGGCTGAGGGTGGGGATGTCTCTCTCTGTTGCGAATCTGATGATGTGTTTGATGATATTGGACGATAACTTACAGGAAGCGAATAGGTTGTAAATGGGCCAAATCCAATGCCCAAACCGTTCAACCGTAGCCATCCATGACACGGCGAAGGAACGCAAAGGCATACCGCCGACATCGTATTTCTGTTGCAGGATTTCGGAACGTAAACGGGTCATGTCAATATTCGAAGGGCACTCGCTGCGGCAGCCTTTGCAAGCCAAGCAGCTGTCCAATACCTCGGCCAATTCTTCCGATTGAAGGATGTTTTTGTGTTTGTCTGTGTCTTGGGCGAAGGCCTCGCTCCCCCACCCTCTCGTCAGGATTTCGCGGAGCACATTGGCACGGGCGCGGGTAGTCTTGGTCTCGTCGTCGCTGACTTTGAAGGCGGGACAGAGCGTGCCGCCGATAAGGTTCGACTTGCGGCAGTCGCCGGCACCGTTGCATTGCTCGATGCTGCACATCAAGGCGTGGAGTTGTGAACAAGCTCCCGTGGCTCCTTTCACTTTGCATTCGTCGAAGGCGGCTTTCCAATTGAAATAGGTCTTGTCTGCATGGAGTTCTTTCTCGATGTCGTATTTCTGACCGACTTCGAAACGCAGCATGGTGTCCATGGGAAGGGTGTCGACAATCTTGTGCAGGTTGAAGACTTGAAGCGGATCCCAACATTTTTTCAGGTCTTGCATCAAAACATAGACTTGGTCGCCATAGAGCAGCTTGATGAACTCACCGCGCAAACGGCCATCGCCATGTTCGCCACTGAGCGATCCGTTGTATTTTTTGACCAACAAAGCGGTCTGATGGGCCACTTCACGGAACTTTCGCCTGTCCTCGGCTTCCTTGATGTTGAGGATGGGTCGCAAGTGCAGTTCGCCCGTGCCGACATGGGCATGATAGACACAATCCAAGCCGAGGTTTTTCAGCATGAGAGCGAAATCGGCCATATAAGAAGGCAGTTTTTCGGGCGCAACGGCAGTGTCTTCGATGACACTGACGGGTTTGGCATCGCCTTTCATGCCGGTGAGCAAACCCAAACCGGCTTTGCGCAGATTCCACACTTTGCTGATCTCAGAACCATAGACACGCGAACATGCATACACCAAATCCTCTTCGGTTTCCATCAAGGCTTGTTCCAGCAGGTTGGCGGTGGTGTCGATTTCGCCACGGGTATGGCCGCGCAGTTCGATGATAAGGATGGCGGCAGGGTCGTTTTCGACGAAGAAACGGTTTTTCTTTTGTTCGACATTCTCCTTGCTGAGTTCGAGAATGTTGTGGTCCATCAACTCGACGGCTGCAGGATGGAATTTCAGGGCGACCAAATTGGCCAAGAAACTTTTCTCCAAAGAGTTGCAATGGGCACAGACGACCATTTTCTCTTTGGGCGGCAAAGGGTCGAGGTCGATTTTGATTTCGGTGATGAAAGCCAAAGTGCCTTCGCTGCCCGCTAGGACTTGGCATAGATTAATGCTGCGCTCTCCAAACGGTTTGGCTGCGTTATGCAGGTCTTCAATGACCTCGTCGATGGCATAGCCGCAGGAACGGCGGCGCAGGCTTTTGTCGGGATAGTTTTCCTCAATCAGACGAACGGTGTCTTTGTCTAAAGCCCATCGGATGAGTTGGGCATAGATTTTTTGGATTAATACATCTGTTTCGTTTTCCCAAAACCGCTTGCCAAACCGGTCTTCCAATTCTTTGATGGTATGGGATTTAAACACCTCAACACTACCATCGCAAAGCACGCCTCGGGCTTCCAACACATGGTGACGGGTGCTGCCGTAAAGCAGAGAATGCGATCCACAGGAATTGTTGCCAAACATGCCTCCGATGCAGCAGCGGTTGCCGGTGGAGGTTTCGGGGCTGAAAAACAAGCCGTAAGGTTCCAAGGCGAGGTTCAACTCATCAAGGACGACACCCGGCTGCACTCTGGCCCAGCGTTCGTTTCGGTTGACTTCGATTATCCTCTTGAAGTTTTTGCTGATGTCGACCACGATGCCGTTGCCGACCACTTGACCGGCAAGGGAAGTGCCGCCTGCCCTCGGGATGAGATGGGTTTTGTGCTCGCAGGCCCATTTGAGAAGTCCGATGATATCCTGCTCGTCTTCAGGGTATGACACACCTTGCGGCATCTCGCGGTATGCGGAAGCGTCGGTCGAATAGGCAATGCGGTGAAGCGGGTCGGCAAAAAGGGTATACATCTCGGTTTATTTGTCCAAGGAACTAAAAACGCTGTTGTTGCTCTTGAAATTGGGCACGATAACCTTCATTTGGGCCACAATCCTCATCGGGTCGCAGGTCTCAAGTTCGGCATGGAGTTTATCGACCATCCCGTCCACTTCTTCAGTTTCATATTTCCGAACGACAGCATGCATGATTCTCTCGTTTTCAGTCTTGAGGGAGTTCTCTTCGTTGGCCAACACTTCTTCATAGAGTTTTTCGCCGGGGCGTAAGCCTGTTTCGACAATTTCCACATCAGGCCGGTGGGCCAGTTGGCACATCATTTCGGCCAAATCCCAAATCTTGACCTTCTCGCCCATGTCGAAAACGAAGATATCGCCACCCTCGCCGATGGAACCAGCCTCAAGCACGAGGCTACAGGCTTCGGTGATGGTCATGAAAAAACGGGTGATGCGGCGGTCGGTGACGGTGATGGGCCCGCCTTGTTCGATCTGCTTGCGGAACAGTGGAACAACGGAACCGTTCGAGTCCAACACATTACCAAAACGGGTGGTGATGAACTTGGTTTTGCCCTTCCGGCTTTGCGTGTAAATCTCGGCAATGCGTTTTGAGGCACCCATCACACTGGTCGGATTGACGGCCTTGTCGGTCGAAATCATGACGAATTTCTCCACCCCGTATTCTACCGACAAGTCGGCCACGAGTTTGGTGCCGAACACATTGACAAACACGGCTTCGTAGGCGTTTTCTTCCATGAAAGGCACATGCTTGTAGGCGGCGGCATGAAACACCACTTGCGGATGGTAGGTCGCGAACACTTCCCTCATGCGGATGGGGTCTTTCACATTGGTGATGACAAAGGCCATACGGTCTTTCATGTCCGCAATGTCGTGGGTGTTGTTCATCTCAAACTGTAAGTCGTACATCGGCGATTCGGCTTGGTCGAGCATGACGAGTTTGGATGGGTTGTAATGCATTATCTGTCGGCATATCTCGCTGCCGATGGAGCCTGCGGCACCTGTGACGAGCACCACCTTGCCGTCAATTTCGCGGATGACATTGCTCTTGCCCGGGATGTTGGGCCTGCTGCTCAGGAAGTCTTCAATATTGATGTCTCGGATTTGGTTGGTCGAGATTTTTCCGTCCGCCCATTTTCCGAAAGCCGGAATGGATTTCACGATGAGGTTGAGAGCCAGACCCTGCTTGATGATTTCCCTATTGCGTTCTTGGGACAGGCTTGGGATGGCCACAATCATCACGCCGATACCGTGTTTTTCGGTGAATTCGGGAGTCAAGGCAACCTTTGGGGAATAGATTTCTATGGTATTGATTTGTGTGCCAACATGTTTTAGGTCGTCGTCAACGAAGGCTTTGATCTTGAATTTCGATTTGGGGTCTTGTCTCAGCGTGCGCATCAGCATGGTGCCGCTTTCGCCGGCACCATATATGAGGGTGTTCATCTTGTCGGCCGTGTTTTGGTAAATTTTATGTTTGCCGAAGATAAAACTACGAAATTGTTTGATAATTTTTCGCATGGCTGAGGTCTTAAAAAGAGCGCAATTTTACGACATTTTTCCGAACCCTCAAAAAATTTTTTCCATTCTGTGCCATTTTCCTGTCGAAGGTAGGTTGGGGTCGGTGCCTTGGCATTGGGATTTCAATAGTTTTTATAGTACGCTCACTTCGGTCAGGGCAGCTACGAAATACCAGCGTCCGTTGTTTTCGCAATAACATTTGTAGCGGGTGCGCTGTTTCTCCCCTTTTTGGAAGATGAGGCCGTTTTTCAGCACAAATCGGGCGCCCTTGGAGAGGCTCTCCACAGTGGTCGCGGGTTCGGAATGCTGGTCGTATTGTTTCAGCACCCTTTGTAGGTTTTGGTCGGCGGTGCTGCTCGCCTTGATGTGTTGCAAATGCTTTTGCAGGGCACTAAGCACCTCTTTTGGTATGACGGTTTCAGTCATGAAAGGCTGTAATAATGCAATGAATTGTTTTTGCCATTCGTTGCCGTGGGGTTGCACCCTTCTTGAGTCATATTGCTGATACACATCATAATGCGCGACCTCGTGAACATAGGTGATGAGCATCTGATAGGGATTCAAGTCGAAATTGAGGGTGATGGCGCAGATGCCGTTTTTGCTTCGCGGCGGACGGAAGTCGCCCAACTTGGAGCTTCGTGGTCGCTTGAAGTGCAGTTTGAAACGCCGTTGCTCATAGATGGCTCCGACCATCGTAACCGCCGCTTCGGGGAAATAGCGTTTCAACAGTTCGAGTTCTTCAGCTTTCATCGTTTTGGAGGACAAAGGTACATACTTGCTCAATTCTGAAGGTATGTCATGCCGAGTCTTTCCGTCCCTGTTAAACCGAACGATGAAGGAGGCAGTATGTCTATGGATTGAAGGGCGAGTTCGTCCATACTTTCAGTAACGGGCACATAGCTCCACTTGGTGCAGGTGTTGCAACGGCGCGGGGTGCGGCGACGACCGGGCACTTCCTTGGTTTTGCAGGAAGACACCGTTACGACCAAAACAATCAACAGCAATAGGAGTAGGTTGTTTTTTCTCACAAAACGGGCAAAACCTATGTTTTTGACCAAACGGCGTTCAACACGGATTTCGGCGGAAAGCAGGCCGGTTGGCTGTTTCCCGCAAATGCTCACTGGGTTTTGTTTGTTTTGTGCCATCATTTTTATTTTGATAACCAATTGGCGGGGTCTTGTCGGTTTGTTTCTTTCAGGAGTTCGAAATGCAGCTCGGTCTTGTTCTCGGTTTTGTTGGTATGCACCGTTCCGATATTTTGTTTGGTGTTCACCTTATCGCCGCGTTTCACTGTAACATTTTCGAGGTTGGAATACACCGTGAAATACTCGCCATGACGGACAATGACCACTGTGTTAGAGCCTGTTAGTTTGGTGACGCTGGCCACCTCTCCATCGAAGACCACACGGGCATTGGCGCCTTCTGTAGTGGCGATGTCGATACCGTTGTTGGTCACTGTGACTTTGCTGGAGACTACGGAGGCATGTTTGCCGTAAGAGGAAGCGATGATGCCGCGTTCCACGGGCCAAGGAAGTTTGCCCTTGTTGTTGGCGAAATTGGTCGACAGGGTCATTTCTGAAGGTGTCAGGGCGATGCCTTTATCTTTGGTGGAGGTAGTGGTGTTTTTTGACGGTGCGTCCTTGCCTTTGTTCTTGTTGGCTGCGGTTTCTTTGCGGGCCTTCTCTTGTTCCAAGCGGCGGCGCTCATTGGCGGCACGGATTTCCTCGGCAATGATGTTGTCGATGGCCTTTTGCAGCTTTTGGGCCTGCTGTTGCTTGTTCTTGATGTCTTGTTGGATACTGCCTTCCTTTTTCTTAAGGTTGGCCACTTGCCGATTCAGTTCTTCTTTCTCTTTTTGCAGGGCTGCTTGCTGTGCTTTCTCGTCTATGAGCATGGCGTTTTGCTGCTCTCGGGCTTGTTGGCTGGCTTCCACCTCGCCGCTGATGCGCCTTTCAGTGTTGGCAATCTGGTCCATCTTGGTCTTGCGGGCGTCGCTGAACTCACGGATGTAACGCAGCCGGCTGAAAGCTTGGTTGAAGTCGTTGGCGGCGAAGATGAAGCCAAGTCGGTCGTAATGATTGCGGTTTTTGTTGGCGAAGATGAGCATTTTGGCATATTCCTTCCGCAACTTGCCGAGGTCGGAATTCAGGCTTTTGATGTTGCTTTTTCCTTTGTTGATTTCTTCATCGAGGACGGCAATCTGTTCGTTGTAGGCCTTGATGAGTTTTTCGCGCTGCCGAATTTTCTTGTCGAGCAGCGAGACCTCGTTGAGGGTCATCTCTTTGTCCTTCGAGGTTTTCTTCAACAGCTTGTTGGCGGTCGAGATTTCATTTTGCAAGGAGGTGATTTCGCTCTGTAGCTGTTTCTTCGACTTTTCTTTCGTTTTTTGGCAGTAGGCAGGCGATGAGGCAAGCAATAAGAACAATAGAACCAAAAATGAGATACTCCACCTTTTTCCGTCATGGCAGAGGAACCTCCACCATCCTTTATGAGCGAAGCCGCCCTCTCGCTCAGGGGATTGCGGGTTTGCAATATCCCCGCACCCTTTAATGGGAAGAAGCCCGCAACGGTGGTTTAAGCTGCGTTTTTCGTATTCTCTGTTTCTCATTTTTTTGGTTTTATGCGCACACGCTCTATCTTGTCGGAGATTTTCAGTGGGAATGTAGTCTTCTCGTTGAGTATGATATTGTTGTATTTTACTTTGGCGCTCATGTTGCCGAAAGCGAAGGTCTTCAGAAACACGGTCTGATTCTCAACGGGCGGGAAGCCCTCGTTATTGTCCAAGAGTAAAGTTTGTAGCAACGACAGGCTGGGAGGCAGGCCGAATTGGGCTGCGACTGAGTCTAGAGGCTCAGCCAAATAGGTCTTTTCTAATCGGTTGAGAATCCATACCGAGTCGTTGCTCACCTTGGCACGCACGACTTCTACGCCCATCATGGCGGTCACGCTGAGCCATAGGAGGCTGTCGCGGCGCATTCTGATTTGCCCCGACAAGTCGTTAAGCGACAATCCATTGCCTTCGGCTTGGATGTCCATTTTGGCGGTCATCCATTCAAATACTTGGGGTTGCGTGGGTGCGACGGTTTTCTTGCGCGAGGCGCAGGACGCATTGATAAATAAAAGGCTGGTAATAAATATAATGACCATAACTTGCGGCCACGACAACGACCACTTCCTCTTTGGGTAAAAGTGGTTATTGTCGTGGTGGATGGTTATAGTCCTACGGTGTTCCATACAAAATGTTTCTTTCAAATTTCGTTCCAACAAATAGAGCCTCCTCATTCGTAGGCGCAAAAATAGGAAAAAAATTGACGCGGTCGTATGTAGAGACGCGCCGTGGCGCGTCTCTACCACGGCGCGTCTCCACTGTGCCCTATCGTAATCCCATCAATGTTCCAATAATTTCTGTTCCAATTCTTTCGAATGCCCCCCTGCTTGCTGCGCTTTCTTCCAATATTCCATGGCTTCGCTTTGTTTTCCAAGCTTGAGAAGGATGTCGCCGTAGTGCTCCAAGTTGGCTCCTGAAGGGTTCTTGTCAAGTCCGAGGCATTTCTTCATTTGCTTTTCGGCATCTTTGTAGCGACCCAGCTTGTAAAGCACCCAAGCGTAGGTGTCTATGTAATAGACATTGTCTGGCACCAATTCGTTGGCTCTCATGGCCATTTGCAAGGCTTCTTCAAGCCTTTCACCTCGCAGTGAGAGGAAATAGGCGTAATTGTTGAGCACCAAGGCATTGTCGGGGTCGTTGCGCAAAGTGCGGTCGTACGCGTCGAAAGCTTTCTCTTCATCGCCTTGCTCGTGGTAGATATCGCCTAAGAAAGCGTCGAAGTTGGCCATCTGTAGCTTGTCAGAGGTATATCTCCTGCCTTTCTCCAAATAGGTGATGGCTTCTTCTTTGTTTTCCAACACGGCATTGGCTACGCCCGCATACCAATAGAAGACGGGTTGCATGGGATAGTACTTCAAGGCGGCGATGGCGTGCTGGCGGACGGCTTCATTCTCGCTGAGCCGCGACTCGCTGATGATGAGGTTTTGCCACGAGAGGAAGTCGGTGCTGTCGATGGCCAATGACTTCTGATATTGCTCCTTCGATTTCGTGGCGTTTTCTTTCACAAGGTAATAGGAGCCGAGGATGAGGTAGCCGAGTTTGTGGTCGGGATGGGTCGCAAGAAAAGCTTCGCCGCATTGTCTCGCCTCTTCGTCGGCGGTTGATGAGCCTTGGTTTTTTTGCATCCAATACTCGTAGATGTTGGCTTTGGTGTTCATGTCGAGGTTCTTGTTGCGGATGGCCGACAACAACTCGTTGAAAGCTTTATCCCTATCGCCATTGGCTTCGTAAAACTCCAACAATGAGACATTGATGTACGGGTCGTTGGGGCTGATTTCCTTGATTTTCTCGTATGTCTTCAGGGCATTCTTGCCGTCGCCGTTTTCGGCGTACACTTGGGCTAACATGCCGTAATAGCGCACATTTTCGGGATTATGCTCTATCAGTTTTTGGAGTTCCGAAATCACTTTTTTGTTGTTGCCTTGGCGTTTGAAGACATTGAGCCGCTGCTCGGTGATGAACTCGTTGGATCCAACTTGTTGTTCCAGCAAGTCCATCTTTTTCACGGCTTTGTCGTAGTTTTCGGTTACCAAATAAACATCAATGAGCTCGCTGAGTATGCTGGGGTCGTCGGGGTATTTTTGGGTCAGGTCTTCATACAGGTTGATGAAGTCGTTGTATTGTTCCAAATTGCGGTAAAACAGTCCGAGGCGCATTTGGTACCATTTGTTCACGGGGTCAATTTGGGCGGCCTTTTGGATCATGTTGAAGGCTTCTTCTATGCGACCAGTGTTGGCATATTGTTCGCTCAGCTCGAACATCGCGGCAGCATCGTCGGGCATGTAACGCAGGGCCTGCTCGAAGTTACGGATGGCGCCTTCAGTGTCTTCGCGATATTTGCTTTGGAGGCCATTCGAGAAGTAAATGGCGTTCTTTTTCTTGTCGGGACTACCGTTGTATTCCGAGTTCACTTGTTGGGCGAAGACAGCTGAGGAAAAGAACAATAATAGCGATAAGGAGATGAATATTAGTCTTTTATTCTCATGACGGAGGGACATTCGCCTACTCCCCGAAATGAGGACAAAACCGTCCTGCTTTGGAGTTTGCGGGTATTTCGCGGAAACGGAATTGCAATGACGGTTACGGGTGAGATTTGAGTTTCTCATTATGGTAATGCTTTTGTTTGATTTTCAATTTTTTCCGGTGTGTCCAAAACCGCCGGTGCCGCGTTCTGTCGTTGATAAGGTTTCCACCTGCACGGTCTCGGCCTGCTCGCATTTTGCGATGACCATCTGAGCGATACGGTCGCCACTGTTGATGATAAAGGGTTGGTCGGACAAATTGATTAGGATGACACAGATTTGTCCGCGATAGTCGGCATCGATGGTGCCGGGCGAGTTGAGCACAGTGATACCGCTCTTGAGGGCCAAACCGCTGCGGGGACGCACCTGACCTTCGTAGCCTTCGGGAATCTCCATATAGAGACCTGTGGGCACGAGGCCGCGTTGCATGGGTTCGATGGTGATGGGGGCATCGGGGAGATAAGCCCGCAAGTCCATGCCGGCCGACGATTTCGTTTCGTAGGTAGGCAAGGGATTATTGGATGTGTTAACGATGTTGAGTTGCATGGTGAAATAACTATTGATAATTTAACGCAAAATTAAGGTTAATATTTGGAATGAACGATAGATTTGTTGGGAGAAAAATAAAAATATCATTTTGCCGTTCATTATTTGTTGTATTTTAGCCACCCAAAAACACAAGGAGTGAAGCGGCTGCTTTTTATATTGTTGCTGATGTCGAGCTGTGTTTTCGCTGTTGCGCAAAGCGATGACGAGGACAAACAAAAACCTGTGGAGTTCTATGGTTATGTAGTTACATCCGACAGCCTCCATCCTATCCGTAATTCGCATGTAATCAGTAAGATGGCGCATTGTGGCACCATCACCAATGTGCAGGGCAAGTTCCGTATCCAAGCCCGACAAGTCGACACGCTTTGGGTGAGCTGCATAGGCTATACACGCCGTCTCATTGCCCTTGATGCAACACTCACTTCATCTGATACTCTCGTCATTCGGTTGAGTCCCGAGACCATTACTCTGCGGGAGGTGACGGTGCTGCCTTTCACTAACTACGAAACTTTCAAGGAAATGCTCATCACCATGCCGAGCATGAAGACCCTTGACGAGATAGAACGACTCAATGACGACCTTGATGATCTTTGGCTGAGCCGTGCCCCATCAGGCAACGGCATGGTTACCGTCAGCGCCAGCCCGATACAGTATCTCTATGACAAATACAACAAGTCGGCCCGCCGCCAAGCCAAGCTGCTGCGCAACCGCCGTATGTTCAACGAAGTGCTACGCGAACAAGGCCGCACTGACGAGCTCCTCCCCGACTCGCTTGACTATTCCATCGATTACAAGGTGTATGAACTCGACGAGGCAGCCGAAAGAGGCAAGCCCAAGATGATGGTGCCTCGAAAGAAATACATCCGCTTAGGGCAATAAGACAAGACCATGACCTTCCGCAATTGGCTCGATACTATCCTCAACCTGTTCTATCCGCGCGTTTGCGCTGCCTGTGGCGAGGCTTTGCTCAAGGACGAGGAAACGGTGTGTCTCAAATGCCGCTATCTCTTGCCCCGCACGGGCTACGAGTTGAATCCTGACAACCCTTTGATGCAGACTTTTTATGGTAGGGTGAAGTTTCATGCGGTTACGGCATGTTTCTTCTTCGCCAAAACAGGCAGGGTACAGCACCTTATCCATGAGTTGAAATATAGGGGTAATAAAGAGGCTGGCGTTTTCCTCGGCCAACAGTTGGGTGAGAGTATCAAAGAGGCACCGTTGTTTCAAGGTATAGACTACCTGATACCTGTTCCTCTTCATCCCAAGCGGGAACGGCAACGCGGCTACAACCAAAGTTTGATGATAGCGAAAGGCATACATGAAGTGACAGGCATTGCCATTGGCGATAAATACCTCATTCGTGCCATATACACAGCCACGCAGACCATGAAATCAAAGGAGGAGCGGTACCAAAATGTGAAAGATATTTTCGAGGTGCGTTTTGCGGAGGAACTCAATGGGAAACACATCCTTCTCATCGACGATGTACTGACTACAGGTGCCACCTTGGAATCGTGTGCCCTTCAGTTGGAAAGCATTCCGGGTATCACGATAAGTGCGGCGGCGACAGCCTGTGCCGGAAACTAATTCGCATTTTTTTTGTTCCAATCAAATAATTATTACTACTTTTGTCGCACCTAAACAACAAATCATCAACAAACAAATTAAATTCAATCATCATGAAGAGATTTACACTTATCTTCGGAGCTGTGATTATGGGCTTTGTATTTGCCTCTTGCTCAGGTCCTTCAAAAGAAGACATCTTAATGGATGTCAACACTTTCTTTACTCAAGCAGTGGATGATGTCAACGCAATTGACAATGCCGCTGATCTTACAAGTTTTGTAAGCACTTTTCCGGACAAGAAAAGCGATTTCCAAAACATGCTTTTCGAAAAGTTCGAAATGGAAGATGACAAATTCGTTGGTTTCAGCGAGGAGGAGAATGCTGAAATAATGCAATCTATTTACGACAAGGCTACTGAGTACAATAAAGCCGAGTATGCCAAATGCGGCGAAATCATTGAGCCTTACATTGCCAAGTATGAGGAAATCGTTTCCACTTTGTATGGCAAATTTCAAGCTGGCGAGACCATAGATGAAGCCATGACCGCTGATTTAGACAATGCACTTCGCGACATTCTTCAATATTCCGACATTGTTCCTGAAGAGCTTGCCACCCGTTTCTATGCCGCACAAGCCAAATCAGATGAAATGTTTTCTAAGGTTGAGGAATAATTAGAGAAAAAACCTTAAAAAAACCACCGCTTTTTTCGGGAGCGGTGGTTTTTTTTGTGGTTGTAGAGACGATGTAATACCATCTCTATAAATTATTGGTAAACCTTCATTTCGGTCTCTCCGTTCAGCACCATCAAGCCGTTAAGAGCCAACGCTTTCATTTCGTCTTCTCCAGGATAGACATAAACGGGAGCAATCTTTCCGAAATGATCTTTCAAGATGTTGCAGAAAGTCTTGTCATAAGCCATGCCGCCGGTAATGTAGATGGCATCCACATCCATGCTGAGTGCCGAGGCGGCCAGTCCGCCGACTTCCTTAGCAATCTGATACGCCATGGCACGATACACGAGTTCCCATTCCTTGTTGCCGGCTTTCACGGCGTTTTCAACTTCGAGTGCGTCGTTGGTGCCGAGATAAGCCACGTAACCGCCTTTGCCTTTCAGCATCTGACCGATTTCCTTCTTGGTGTATTTACCACTGAAACAAGCATCGACGAGCAGTCCGGCAGGAAGCGTTCCCGAACGTTCGGGAGTGAAAGGTCCTTCTCCGTTCAAGGCATTGTTGACATCGACCACGCGGCCCTTCTTGTGGGCACCACATGAGATGCCGCCCCCAAGATGCACGCCGATCAGATTGAGGTCTTCATATTTTTTGCCAAGGTCTTTGGCCAACTGACGGGCGATGATCTTCTGGTTCAAGGCATGGAACACCGACAAGCGCGGGAAAGCGGGATGTCCCGAAAAACGGGCTACGTCTTCCAACTCATCGACGACGACGGGGTCAGCCACATAAGCCTCGACCCCGATTTCACGGGCAATGTCCCTCGCAATCAAACCGCCAAGATTGCAGGCGTGTTCACCGACAGGACTGTTGAACAAGTCTTTCACCATGGCATCGTTCACACCATACACTCCGGATACCAAAGGTTTCAGCAAGCCGCCGCGACCCACAACACAAGCCATGTCTTTGAGGTCAAAGCCGGCTTCTTTCAACTCACGCAAGATGACTTCCTTGCGGAAAGGAAACTGGTCGGCGATTTTCTCGTAAGGCGCCAGCTCTTCGGTGGAATGCTTCAAGGTCTTCTTGAACACTTGGGATTCGTCTTCAAAAACGGCAATCTTCGTGGAAGTCGAACCCGGATTGATGGTCAATATTTTGTGTGTCATTCTTTTTCCCTTTCTTTCTTTATTGATTGATGATACTGAAAATCAAGCCAACATGGCTGCTAACGCTATGGAATAGAGTTTGGTCTTAGACGTATCGCCACGCGACGACAGCACGCAAGGCACTTTGGCGCCCATCAACACGGCGGCAATCTCCGACTTGTCGAACTTGGTGCAGCATTTGTAAAACACATTGGAGCTCTCAAGATTGGGGAACACCAAACAGTCGGCATCCCCGGCAACGGGGCTGTTGAGTTTCTTGATGGCCACCGTTTCGGCATCCAAAGCGAGGTCAAGTGAAAGCGGACCATCGACGAGACAACCCTTGATCTGACCGCGATCGGCCATTTTGGCAATGATGGCGGCATCCACACAGGCAGGAATGCCGGCGCTCATCTGCTCGGTGGCACACACCAAGGCGACTTTGGGGCAGGCTACGCCAATGGCTTTTGCCGTGGTGGTGACATACTTCAACAGCGTTTGCTTCTGTTTCAAATCGGGCAGTGGGATGATGGCACTGTCACTGACAGTCAACAGCTTATGATAATTTGGATTTTCCACTACGGCCACATGCGCCAGCGTTACATTGGGCGGACAGAGGCCGCGCTCTTTGTTGAGGATGGCACGCATGTATTTGTCGGTGGGCAGCAGGCCTTTCATCAGGATGTCGGCTTCACCGGCATTGATGAGGTCGCAGGCCTTGGCAGCGGCTTTCACGTCCTCAGGCTCATGGATAATGCGGAAGTTGGACATCTCTATACCTTCAGCCTTGCACACTTCGGCAATCACTTTTTCGTCGCCGATAAGGGTGGCTTCGATGAGACCTTCCATAACTGCGGCATTCACTGCACAGATGGTGTGGTCGTCGTTGGCGTATGCGGCCACGAGGCGTTTCTTGGGCTTGCTGCGCAAAACCTCAAACATTTGCTCTAATTTTCTGATTTCCATAATGATGCGATTATTTTAGATTTTAAATTTTCTAAATTTCAAGATAAACTGCAAAAATACAAAATAAAACTATTCGAAACCAAGGAAACTGACACAAAAAAAATCGCCTTTCCGAAAGGTTTGACCCTCCAAAAGGCGAAATTTCCCATTAATCGTTTGGTTAGGATTATTCTTCTGCCAAGTTACAATTTTTTGAACCGTAAATGCCGATTTTATTTCGTTAAGTAGGTAGTCAAAATTAAGCTGCATAATGAGAGTAGTTGACGAACAGAGATGTACCGACCGAAGCCAAAGCCCTGTCGGTGGCGTAGAAGAGGGAATCGGTGGACACATAGTCTTGCGGACGTATCCACTTTCCCT
>JBHACT010000044.1:0-7843 GCA_041854745.1 Candidatus Limimorpha sp.
GATTGTCCGAAAAAATGTGTATTTTTGTTCATTGTAGTATTGCGTTGTGGTAAACACAAAACTACTAAAAAAGTGTAAGGGATGAAAATTTATTTTTATCCCTGCACTTTGGATTATTTTTTATCGGACAATAGTGATTTTTTATAAAAACCATTATTTTTCCATAGAAAAACAGAAAAAACACATTTTTTTTCCTGTCAGGCTCTGATTAAATCAAACCGTTCAGCAGGGCGTAATTCACCATCTCGTTGGTCGAATTGCAACCTAATTTACTGAATATAGCATGTTTATGTGCTTCAATAGTACGCACACTGATGAAAAGTAATTCTGCAATCTGCTTGGCCGATTTGCCCAAAGCACACAAACGGACGATTTCGATTTCGCGACGGGAAAGAAGCGTATTATCTTGATCGACCTGACCCTCATGCCGCTCCGAGAGGCCATTCTTGCCAATAAAACCATCTCTTTCGAAAACGGAGGAGATTGCCATAGCCATGCCTTGAGGGGTAGCATCCTTAGAGACAAACCCGTTGAGTCCCGTTTTCATCATGGCATCCATGTCGGGGATGTTGTCTTCGCCTGAGACTAACAGCACTTTCACTTTCGGACAGATCCGATTGACCGCATTCAACACATCCTTGCCGGTGCCATCGGGCAAAAAATAGTCCAACAGGATCAAATCGACCTTGTCGGGATGAGATTCAAGGTATTCCGTTGCCTGTTTCACATTTCCGGCTTCGGCCACAACAACACAGTTCAACCCCGAATAGGACAAAGTCATTCTGAGGCCAATCCGGTACAAAGGATGGTCTTCCACCAGAAGGATATTAATAATAGGTGTGTATGTCATGATTTATGTTTTGCCACATTGAACCGAGCCGTTGTCCCCTGCCCTTCTACGCTGTCAACTATAAGCTGACCTCCATTTTTCACCATCAATTGTCGGCTCACGAAAAGTCCGATTCCCATACCCGTCTCACCATCGGTGCCTCCGGTCGATTTCGTTGTCTCGTACATCAGTTTCTCCATACGGTCCTGACTGATGCCGACTCCTTGGTCGATTACCTCAACCCAAACTTGGTCACCGTCATCTACAGCCCTTATTTTGATTTCTCCACGCCGCAACGAAAATTTGATAGCGTTGGAGAAAAGATTTTGGAAGACGATGGTGATGATATTGACTTTATCGAAACATTGAAGCCCGTCCGGTATCTCTTTCACGACTTTCAGGCCCTTGACTTCCAGTTCCTCGGCATGAGAGTTGACCCCTTTATCAACGACCGAGGCCAAGTCGAACGCTTCTGGCGGGTTCGGTGTCGTGCCAAGCTCGCTGTAAATCCAATGGAGAATGGTGTATAATCTGTCTTTCAGTTCGTCAGACCCGATTTTCAGCATAGCCAATTTCTCCCTCACTTCCTCGCGCCCCATGCTGTCGAAATAGTCGTTGGTTAGTTTCAGCACCATGTTTTGCGCCAATATCGAGGTCTTGACATCGTGAGAAGCCGCCGAAAAGATTCGGTTTTGGGTTTTGTTGAGACGCGCCAAAATCTTATTCTGCTTTTTTCTGATGCGAACCAAACGGATAAGTATGACAAACATGGCCAGAAGCAATCCCATCATGACAATCATGGCAAGGATGACACGGGTCTGCCATTGGTTGTTTTTTATCTGAATCTCAAGATCGTGTTCCTTTTCCGCCAAGTCGTATTTGACTTGGTACTCGCGGATAAGCCTTTGCTGGTCCTCGCTAAAGATGGAGTCCTTGAGCGCAGCGCTTTGCTCATAATAGTCCAACGCCCGTTCGAGGTCAAAATGTTTCGATGCCTGATAAGCCCCTCGATAGGCATTGAGCAAACATTCAACAAATTGCCCGTCTTTGGCTACAGCGATGGCTTTCTGATAATGCCTTTCGGAATCCTTGTAATCTTGGTTGTCATAGTTGTATCTGCCAAACAGGGTCTCGATTTCGGCCTGCAAGAAAAATTCTGCTTCGTCTTCGGCCGATTGAAGTGCCTTCCCGAGCATGTCGATGGCCTCGTCAGTTTTGCCTGCGGAAAAGTATGCGCGTGAAACAACCATCATCCGTTGAATGATTTTATTCGGTCTGTCATCATAGTCAAGCGAATAGCCGAGAGCCTGTTCCGAGAAGTCGACAGCCTTTTCGATTTTCTCCGATCGCGGCCTTCCTTCCAGCATTTCCGCCTGCAACAAATATACGTCAGCAAGATTTTGAAGGTAGGTGGCCTTATCCCGATAGTCCTGATCCCCTTCCATCTCGCCGAGCATGTCGATGCATTTGACATACATGTCCTCGGCTTGGTCATATTCACCCATTGAACTGTAGATGGCCGCCATGTTGTTGATAGTGTAACGGATATTTTTCTCATAAAAAGGATTGGCTTCCTGCTCGTTGATCCGTGCCATGATCACATGACTGCGGTCGTAACTGTCAATGGCTTCTTCAAAGTGTCCCAAACGCTGATAAGCGATGCCGAGCATGTTGTAGCAACCGGCCATATTAATAAGGTCATTGCGCCGCTCATACTTTTCGATGGCTTTTTTGGAATAGCTGACAACCTCCGTCATCTCCGACCTGTCGAAATGCCAAAATATCAATGTTTTCAGCACCTCATCGTTCATCGTTTCAACAGGTGTTTCCATAGTATAGGAAACCGAGTCGCCCTTCAATACGAGGATTCGGTTGGCAAGGCTCACCTTTTCCTCGCCATTGCTGGCGAGGAAAACGGCATACAGGCTGTCTATTTCCTGTGCAAGGAGTGTGCTGGAAAAGACAAGGCACATCATCAGCCAAAACGTCTTTTTTCTCATTGTTTTCAGAAATTACGACACAAAGATAGGCAATTTTTCATACCACAAAAGTCATTCACCATAATAATTCACCAAACCCACGGATGGGCCAACCGCCAACTCGGCCATCGTGATGCCGTATTCGCGGAGGCTTTCCTTCAGAACCGGCTGAAAATGAAATGCTACGGAACCCAAAAAGCCAATCTTCAATGATGAGTAGCCCTCATAACGAAGGATAAATACCTCTATGAACGCTTTGAAACAGCGCTTCACCAAATCATGAATAAACGGCTCGTTTTGATGTACGCCCGCAAACTCGGCAAAGGAAGCCAGGTATCTGGATGGCTGCTCATCATGATACAGCTTCTGAATGAAACTATCCAACTCCAAATGATAGGTTTCGTTGAATTTACACCTCAACTCCTCCGGCATGAGGCCGTAATAGCAAGCCCTCACCACTTCCTTTCCTATATGCATCCCGCTGCCCTCGTCTCCGATGAGATATCCGAGAGAGACAGCTTTTCCGACAATCTCCTTTCCATCGTAAACACATGAATTTGAACCGGTTCCCAAAATGCAGGCTATCCCCTTTCCATGGCCCAACACGGCGTGGCAGGCGGCCATCAGGTCATGGGTAACATGCACCTCGGCCTCAGGGAAATGATTCTCAAACACCGCCTTTATCAATTCCCGGTTTTGTTCCAAGCCGCAGCCCGTGCCGTAATAATGGACGGTTCTGATTTCATTTTTTTGAGACGGGATGGATTGTGCCTCAACCTGAGAAATCAAGTTTTCAAGCAACAGGACACTTGAATAGTTCGGATTGAAACCGCCGGTGAAAAACCGCATGCGGACTTGTTTCCCGTCGAGGAGAATCCATTCCATTTTAGTGGAGCCGCTGTCGACAATGAGTTTCATAAAAGCTAATTTGCAACAAAAATAGACATTATTTTTGGATTGCATACCCAAAAACAACAAGAGGCGATGATGGTGGCCCATTTTGGAAACAAATTGTCAAGAATACCGCAAAAAGAGTTTTAGGCCGCTCATGTCGCATCTACATCCATTCGTGTTGAAAATCAATGCATGTTTTTGCGAATGTTTTCTTCGCCAACTGATATTTTTATTAGTTTTGCAGCCCAAAATAAAAATGGAACGAAATGAGAAAATGGCGCATTGAGGACTCCGAGGACCTTTACAACGTGAAAGGCTGGGGAGGCAATTATTTTTCCATCAACGAAAAAGGGCACATGACCGTGACTCCAAAAGAAGGCTGTGCCTCGGTTGACCTACCCGAGCTTGTTGACGAGCTGTCGCTTAGGGACGTATCAGCTCCCATGCTATTGCGTTTCCCCGACATCCTCGACGACCGTATCAACAAAATTGACTCCTGTTTTAAGGAGGCCGCCAAAGAATACGAGTTCCACGGACAGAACTTTGTGGTGATGCCCATCAAGGTGAACCAAATGCGCCCCGTAGTTGAAGAAATCGTGAGCCACGGCAAGAAATGCAACATTGGCTTGGAAGCCGGCTCCAAGCCCGAACTCCATGCCATCATCGCCCTCGGCACCGACTCCGACTCCATGATTGTTTGCAATGGTTACAAGGACGAGGAGTTTATCGAACTCGCCTTGCTTGCCCAGAAGATGGGGCGCAAGATCATCATCGTCATCGAGAAACTCAACGAGTTGAAAATCATGACAAAGATTGCCCGCCGCCTGAAGGTTACGCCCAACTTGGGCGTCCGCATCAAATTAGCCAGTTCCGGCGCCGGCAAATGGGAGGAATCGGGCGGCGACGGCAGCAAGTTCGGCCTTACCTCTTCCGAGTTGCTCGAAGCGCTCGATTTCCTTGAGGGACACGACATGAAGGACTGCCTGAAACTGGTACATTACCACATCGGCAGCCAGGTCAGCATGATCAAGAAAATCAATGTGGCCTTAAGGGAGGCGGCGCAATTCTATGTGCAGCTCTACAAGATGGGTTACCACATCGAATATGTGGATATGGGCGGCGGGCTTGGCGTAGACTACGACGGCACGCGCTCAAGCAGCGCCAGCTCGGTCAACTACAGCATCCAAGAATACGCCAACAACGCCATATACACCATCGTGGACGCCTGCGACAAGAACGAGCTGCCCCATCCCAATGTCATCTGCGAGTCGGGCCGCGCCTTGACAGCGCACCATTCCGTGCTCATTTTCGAGGTGCTGGAGAAGACCTCACTGCCCGAGTGGGACGACAACGAAGAGCCCGGAGAAGACGACCACGAGCTCATCAAGGAACTCTACAACTCGTGGGACGAGCTTACCAAAAATTCTTCATTGGAAATATGGCACGACGCGCAGGAAATCCGCGAGGAAGCCCTCAACCTGTTCAGCCTCGGTCTTTTAGACCTCAAGTCACGCGCCAAAGTCGAGCGGCTCTTCTGGAGCATCGCACGCGAGGTGAACCATATCGCCAATAGCCTGAAACGCGTACCGGAAGACTTCACATCATTGCCCAAGCTGCTGGCCGACAAATACTTCTGCAATTTTTCACTATTCCAATCGCTGCCCGACCTTTGGGCCATCGACCAACGCTTCCCCATCATTCCCATCCATAGGCTTGACGAGAGCCCGACCCATTTGGCCACCCTGCAAGACATCACCTGCGACAGCGACGGCAAAATCACCGATTTTGTTGCCAAGTCGACGCAACACACCATCCCGCTGCACGGCTTCACCGACAAGGAGCATTATTATATTGGGGTCTTCCTCGTGGGTGCCTATCAAGAGATTTTGGGCGACTTGCACAACCTGTTTGGCGACACCAACGCAGTGCACGTCTCGGTTGACGAGAAAGGCTATTACATCGACCAGGTGATTGACGGCGAGACCGTGGCCGACGTGCTGGAATATGTGCAATACAGCCCGAAGAAACTCGTCCGCACAGTGGAGACCTGGGTCACCAAATGCGTCAAAGAAGGCAAAATCTCCGTTGAGGAGGGCAAGGAATTCCTGTCCAACTACCGGTCGGGGTTGTACGGATACACTTATTTGGAGTAACAAAAAGAGCCGCGTTTGCGGCTCTTTTTATTTAATCGTCAAGCGAACATCTTCTCAATGATGTCCTGATACTTGGCAGTAATGACCTTGCGCTTGATTTTGAGCGTGGGTGTCAGCAGGCCGTTGCCAATGCTCCATTCGTCGGCAAGCAGCACATGTTTCTTCACCTTCTCGGTCTCGCCCAAGCTTTTGTTCAGCTCGTTGACCTCGCTGGCAAAGCGCTTCAGCACCTCAGGACGCCGAATCATCTCCTCGTTGGTCGTATAGGCAATGTTTTCCTCGTCGCACCAAGTTTTCAGGTCAGTAAAGCTTGGGACGATGAGCGCACCGGCAAACTTTTGGTTCTCGCCCACCACCACAATCTGTTCAATCAGCTTGGAGGCGCAGAAATTGGCCTCAATCATGTCGGGGTTGATGTACTTGCCGCCAGAGGTCTTGAAGAGGCTCTTGATACGGCCCGTGATCTTCAGGCGGTTATAGCGGTCGATTTCGCCCATGTCGCCCGTGTGGAACCAACCTTCTTCGTCGATGACTTCCTTGGTGAGTTCGGGTTGTTTGTAGTAACCCATCATCACATTGTGGCCACGACAGCAAATCTCACCGTTTTCGGCAATCTTCACCTCGGTGCCGGGCAGTGGCTGCCCCACATAGCCTACTTCGCGGCCATGCGGATTGCGGTTGCTCACGGCAAGGACGGGCGAGGTCTCGGTGAGGCCATAGCCTTCGAACACCGGCATCTTGATGGCTGAGAAAAACCCCGCAATCTTCTGCGAGATGGCCGCGGCGCCCGAAACGATGATGTCGAAATTCTCAGCGCCAATGTTAGCCCTGATTTTGGAATAGACCAATTTGTCGGCGATGTTCAGTTTCCAGTCGTAGAACCAATTGCGGCTCACGGCATCAATCTTGTAGCGTTCGCCCAGATGCAGTGCCCAGAAGAAAATGGCACGCTTGACACCTTTTTGCTTCTTGCCCGACTGATAGATGGCCTCGTAGAAGCGTTCGAGCACACGCGGCACAGCACACATCATTGTGGGATGAATGTCGCGCATGTCGGAGGCTATGGTTCCCAAACTTTCGGCGTAGTAAACCGACATGCCGCGATATTGGTAACAATAGTTCAGCGCACGCTCGTAGGCATGGCATACGGGCAGGAAGCTGAAAGCTTTATTGGAACTGTCGCTGATGGTGTAGTGGAAGTTCTTGAACTGATTCATCAGGTTGTGGTGCGAGAGCATCACACCCTTGGGCGTGCCCGTAGTACCCGAAGTGTAGATGATGGTGGCACATTCCATCTCATCGACGGCATCCTTACGGGCTTGAAGTTCGTCCATACGGGGATGGTCTTTGCCCAATTGCAGCAACTGGTCGAAATAAGGATATTTCTCGCGTTCTAACATGGTATAAACCAATTTCACATTGGGCGCGTCGGCAAGGATGTTGGTAATCTTGTTCTCCACCGAGAGGCCATCGATGATGACTATCTTGGCATCGCAATCGTGAAGGATATAGCGGTAGTCGTCTTCGCTGCTGGTGGGATAGATGGGCACGGTTACTCCGCCAATCTGGCTGATGGCCATGTCAAGCATATTCCATTCAGGACGATTGGTAAGGATTATGGCCACCTTGTCGCCTTTCTCAATACCCAACTCTATGAGCGCGTAACTCAGTGTGTCGGCGTATTCCTTGTAAGATTGGGCACTATAATTCACCCATTGTCCATTCTTTTTGCCAGCCAAAGCAACATCTTGGTTGGGATACTTCTCCACATAATTGTCGAGAAGGTCGAAAACTCTTTTGATTTCCATTTCCAATATGTTTTATTGTTAGATTAATGCACAAAAATAGTTTTTTTTCACTATTGTCCGATAAAAAATAATCCAAAGTGCAGGGATAAAAATAAATTTTCATCCCTTACACTTTTTTAGTAGTTTTGTGTTTACCACAACGCAATACTACAATGAACAAAAATACACATTTTTTCGGAC
>JBHACT010000045.1:0-19560 GCA_041854745.1 Candidatus Limimorpha sp.
CTTGTATCTTTGCTCTTTGAAACAACTGATATGGACGAGACAATGGAAGGCATAATGTTGTGAATTGCTTTCAAAAACTTGTATCTTTGCTCTTTGAAACAACTTACCGGCGGTGCAAACGGAAAACGTTTTAGTTGTGAATTGCTTTCAAAAACTTGTATCTTTGCTCTTTGAAACAACACGATGTGTGTAAACAAAAGAGCACCAGCAACTTGAGAGTTGTTTCAGAAAAGGAAAATCCCGCCCGTATGGGTGGGATTTTCCTTTTTCGCACTGATTTTCCCCGTTCAAAACAACTCCAATTGCTGGCATGGTGTTTCAACTGCCTTCGGCTTGCAATTGCTGAAAATCTCCATGTCACCAAACTGTTTGTCGGTGATACACAGTATGCCGATGTCTCCAAATTCGGGCATGAACGACTTCACCCGCCTGATGTGGACTTCGGCGTTTTCTCTGCTGGGACAATGCCTCAGATAAATGGAAAACTGGAACATCGTAAATCCATCTGCCATAATTCGCTTACGGAAGTCGGCATACGCCTTGCGCTCCTTCTTCGTCTCTGTCGGCAAATCGAAAAGCACCAGCACCCACATGATTCTGTATTCGCTAAAACGGTCCATCATAATTCCATCGTTGGATAAACTACCTTGCGCAATTCGCCACTGAAGCATTTGACAAGCGAGGCCATGGTTTGCGAAGCCGCTACCAACAATGGGCTGCGCTGACCGCCGATGACCACCTCCTTCACGGGCAAACCCAACAACTGGCGTTTCAGGTCGGTGGTGAGCTCGCTGCAATCTACGCCACTACTCAAAATCTGAATCACCAATTCGTCAACATAGGGACGGTAAGGTTCCATCACATCATCAGCCAGACAAAATGCATTATATCGGTTATGATGGTGGATTCCAAGCGTGGGCAACAGTCCACTGGCCACCAATGCCCGTGCCACAACCGCCCTAACAATGGCATAGCCGTAGTTGAGCAGGTTGTTGGGAGCATCGCCTTCGCGGTCGCGAACGAAACGCTCCATCTCTGGGAAAACCGACTTCCAGTAATATGCCGCAGCGCGACCTTCGAGGTTTTCACTATCGCCACTCTTTACATCGTTGGACCAGGCCAGCATACAGCCTACCTCCACCCCACTCAACCGCTTCAAAACCGAAGCCTGATTACGAATCTTGGCCTGAACGGTTTGTTGCCAAAGCTGTTTCTTCAACGGCAATGAAGCCTCAATCTGCCAACGAAAACGCTCGCTTTGCACCGTGTGTCCTTCCAAGGGCAACAACAGTCCTGCGGGCATGTGCTTTTCGTCGCAAGTGACTACTGCGCAATTGTTTTGCAGCAAGGCGTCCATCGCCCCGTTGGTAATGGTGATTTGACGGTCTTCAAGCACCACCACACCGACATCTTCAATAGGAACAGTTTTCACCACTTCCTGCTGTGTCTGAACATCCGTCATTTTAATCACCAGCTGCGCATTGCGCACGGAGAGGTAGGCGGGATTGCCGAAAAAGAGGGTGCGTTTAATCATGAGGTTTTTAGTTTCTTTTGCTGACGTTCAAAATTTTCAATAAAATGAATTTCAACTGGCGACAATTGGTTTTGGGTTCGCGCCTGATATTTATTAAACTCTGAATATGCCTTTTTCTTTGCTATTTCCGCAGAGATTTTCCCCGCGTGTGAGAGCAATTGTTTGTTTGACAGTTTCAAGAATTCATCCAGTTTCTCAATCCAATCTTTCATATACATTGGCGTATGACTTTGCGCCTGCAATTCGGCAAAATCGAGATATAGCGATACAATACGGTTGAGTGTATCTAATTCTTCCGTAGAAAGATAGTTTTTGGCAACTTCAGCATCAGCACGCTTAGGCAAAGCCCCTGTCCAAACAGTCAGTCCCATAAAATCTTTGTCGGAATCAGCACGTTCATAGATGATTTCGGCAGCAGTGTGCCCATGAGCCGAGAAGTGCATTTTGTTTTGTAATGTGGCGAAAAAGTGTTGCGTCGCGTCGGTGCGTGGGTCATAATCAATACTTAACGCATAGATTTCGAGTACTTTTCGATAGAATATTTTTTCAGAAGAACGAATATCTCTAATGCGAGCCAGCAGCTCATCGAAATAGTTGCCACCGCCTGCCCGCTTGAGCAAATCGTCGTTCATAGCAAAACCTTTCACCAAATATTCGCGCAGTATCTGCGTTGCCCACATTCGGAACTGCACGCCACGATGCGAATTGACACGGTAACCAACGCTGATAATCATATCAAGGTTATAGTATGTTACATGATATGTTTTGCCATCGTTGGCAGTTGTTGCAAAAAACGCAACAACTGAATCTGCTTGTAATTCAGCACTTTCGAGAATATTCTTTATATGCCTTGAAATGGTTGATTTATTCCGTTGGAACAATTCCGCCATTTGGTCGAGTGTAAGCCAAACGGTATCGTTGGTCAGCTTGACTTCGATTTTGGCTTCACCATCAGCAGTTTGGTAAAGCAGGATTTGGCCGGTGTTGGTTGGGGTTAGGTTGCTCATAATTCCGACCTTTTTATAATTCTTTTAATATTACCTAATCTATCCACTTCGAGTTTCCAACATTTGAATTTAATTTGAACACAATCCAAATAATCATTAGCAAATGAATTTTGATGTTTTAGTTTAGCACTACCTAATCCAACTTCATTTATCAAATCCTTTGGCGATTCTTTTATTCCTTTTTTTGTTTCTTTCTTTTCTGTGAATTTAAGTTGATATTTATTGTCTAGATCCTTGTATTTCTCAGTCTTGATCGCCCACAAGGGTGCGGCAATGTAATAAGGTACATAGTTCATCATATCTCCACTACCATCTACAAACTTATAAATTCGTAGAATCTGCGACTGATTAAAATTTGAAATATTAACAAGTTGTGGATTTTCTATTTCTTCCTGCGTTGGCAAATACACCAAATCATTAGGGGAAAGAACAAATTTCAATTTGTACTCAACATTTTCAATCAATAGTCTTTCTGCGCAAGGCTCATACCCTTGCTTAATAACTTCTACCGTTTCTCGCAATGTAGGTACGAATACTTTATGGGTTCCATCCTCCGCTACATATACCCCACAAAACACATTACTTCCTTCCTTTGTAACAACATATCGTTTGTTTTTTTCGCTATTTCTATCCTCAGAAACAGGAAACATCTTGCCTAATGCTTGTTTTAATTTTACTTGATATATGGGTTTATGTGGTTTTCCATTGTTCAAATTCTGAATATCGGCATTCATGGCTTCTACACCATCTTGCGAGAACGCAATTTGAGGATTTAAAATCTGTTTATCAGCAGGGATCTGTTCATCTCGAACATAAATCTCTATTTTTTTGCATTTTTTATCATTAACCTTAATCTCTGTAATACTGTTTAAATCAATATTTTCATTCAACAGTTTTTCGATTTCCTGTTTTTGGTCGTCATAAACAATATCATCAAGGCACTGTCCTGCCTCAGCAATTGGAACAACAATAGAATTGTATTTGAACAAATGGTTTTTCAGAATACGTGTAACCGACTTATCATAAACATCATTCTCAATAGTTGATAGAATCTTATCACTTGCAATCTTTGCAAATGTTTCTATTCCATGTTGCCATTGCGTAGATACTTCGTCTTTATACACAAGCACATTAGGATATTTGGCAACAAGTTCCTGTTTTATATGGGCGTTATCAAATCCCTTTTGTTTTAGTGCAATAATCTGTTCCCGTAAAACATTATCAACGATCAAGTCAACATTTTCAAGAGCTTGTAATAAACCCTTTTGTTCTTTTAATCGTCCATACAATGTTGCTTTGTGCAATTCTTGACGAACATTGTATTTCCGTTTGCTCTCTAAATTATCTTCTTTTACTTGAACAATCTTATTTTCAGCATCACTCCATTTCTCAAAATAATTTGTTCTTTGCCTAATAATTCTGTTTTTCTGTTTGAATGTAACAACTGTGTCTTGCAAAGCTTCTAATGCCACATACTTAAATATCGACTCCGTTTCATTATCTTTATAAGCATATTGATACGTTATCAAATTACCACCTTCGCTTTGATTCTGTTTGTATTGTGCTGGCGGCAAAAATCTTCTATCCTTTTCACCATCTTCGTTCTTCTTAGAAATCATGTATTTATTTTTTATGGCAATACGGTTAGACAGTTTGTCTTGCTGAGAATCTGAAGAATGTACATTATTTATGTAATTGACATGATTTTCTGTGGCTAAAGCAATAATCAAAGCATCTAAAGCATGGTGACGATGGTCGATACGTTTTTTATTGAACTCACTTCGCATAAATTCAGGAACATCTGGAATAAACACATCATGACCATTTACCTTGCGTGTTGTTCCAAACAATTCGGTATTTGTTATTTCATTCAATCGCTTAAAACGTGGACTTATCAACTCATTCCAAGCCTCATCTAATTGCCAATCTTTTTTCAGAGTACTTGTAATGCCTCCAGATATAGGTAGCAAATGCTTCGAGCGGAAGGTGTCTTCACCATCTTCGCGAACAATATTACTCAACAACTTCATTGCCATTTTTGCAATATAGCGGGCATTGTTCAACTGACTATTTGTGAATCTTTCTGGTATTTCTCGGCTAAGTAATATGGTTTGTTTTTCTTTATCGGTAAAATATGTTTTTACTTTTTCTTCATACTCTTCTTTTGATAAAATTGGCACATCCTGATTTCCGTGAGCAGCACATTTGAACACACGCTTCCCATCCTTACCGCCTGTAATGATAAATTCGTATGCTGTTTTGTTAGATTTTGCCTTATTGACTTCAATTTCTGAAATTACCAAATTGCACATAGCATTTAGTGTGACTCGTTCACGAGGAAAGATATGCTCAACTTCATACTTAGTTCTATCAAACAAATCTGACAATTTTATGGGTTTTCCAGTATATGGTGAAATATAGCGTTGATCTAACCACAAACGATAACGCTTAATATCAGAGGCGGATATTTCAGATATACTTTTATCCTTTATTTTATCAATTTCCTCTTTTGTAAGAGGCTTCTCTTTAACATCTTCTACTTCATAATCATAGGTTTTTGATTTCTTATCCTTACTAATTGATTCTAATAAATCCGCTTCTAATATTTGAAGTTTCTTTTGTTGGAAAGGAGAATTTACTTTTATATAATTTTCGCCATATTCTTGTTTTAATTCTTTCAGGATTTCAATAATTCGCTCATTTGTTTTTCTGTTTTTTGCGTTTTCTTTTATAAGAGTAACCTTTTGCTTTGCGTTTTTCTTCAATTCTGTTCCTAATTCAAGGTGGATCTCATCAAAGAATTTCTTGTATTTTCTGCGCTCCTTACCATCAACCAAGATAGTATTATAACTGCCATAAGCAGTCCAAATATCATGCACTACCATCAAAGTTTCTCGCAAAACCTTTTCAACAATAGGATTTTTCAGTGAGTGTTGCTTAAAATCGTTTTGCAGAAAGTTTAGAATATCGTTGGGTTGATTCCAATATAATACGTCGCCAACTTCTGAATATCTGCCATAAACAATATAACATGCGCTTGATAACCAAAGTCCTTGAAAATCTTCAACTTCCCCATTAATTTGCTCTTTTTCAAGAACTTTTTCTTTTACTTCAGTATCAGATTTAGACAATATTTGCATCACACTCTCTTTATCCCAATATTTACCAAGTCGCATAAAAGGAAGCAGTTTTTTAATGGCTTTTTCAGAATAAGAACCGTAATCGTTTTTATATCCAGAAAAAGTTGACAAGTTCTTATACACTTCATCATGCCACTTTGCAATAACCAAGTTTGAGTTTTTCAGCAATTTGTCTATCAAGCTATTATTGAGCGCATGCAATAACTCATTTTTCTTTTTTACAGAATAGAAGAAATGCCATAAAAGATATTCGTTAGTATTTCCCTTCTTGTCAGTTGCCGACAAAAAATCATTCCATGGAAACTCTTTTATTCGTTTTAACCGAAGAATGAATTCATATCGCGTTTCATTACAAGGTTCCTTGTGATCGGATTCAAAGTTCCATTTATATTCATTTGTTTTTAATTTCAAATGTTTCAACAATGCACTTTGAGTAATTTCCTTTCGATTGTTGAGAAACTCGAATAATGCTTCTCTCTTATCAATGCCAAGTACATTTTTTGTGACATCTTGATTAAACATCAAATTGCCATTATTGTCTTTGCCTTCTAATTGTATAATTCTCAACCGTTTAATAAACTGCCAAAGTCTAAATTCTTGATAATACGGATTAGATTTATGAACGGCTTTCAATGGTTGTTTATACTTGTTCCCCTTTTTATCAGTTCTTTCGAAGTTTTCTTTCTCGTATGGACAATCCGTTATCTGTGATTTCTTGGTTTTCAAATCGCGTTGATAAAAAATCACATCATCACATATCAGATTTTGAAATTCTGATTTCTGCAAAGTATTTCTCCGACTTTCGTTGTGAGGGTACAACAAAGTCAATGCTTTTTGATATTGTTCAACATTCTTTAATGCGGAATGCAACTCAAATTCCTTTTGTTTAGAATAGATTGCCTTTAATTCTTCTTCATAAAACTTTCGTTCAATAGTATTTATCAGCCCTCTATTGCCTTTTAGTTTTTGAGTAGGATTCTCAAGTAGCGAATCATAAATATAACTGCTTACTCCTACAGTTTTATGATTGGCGTTGTACTCTTGTAAAATGGTCTCTACTTTCAATTTAAGTATATCCCAATCGTCTGCAGCCGGAGCATCAATATTCCTTTTTTGCAGTTTTCCGTCTTTGTTGTAAGTGGTTTTTATGATGAAATCTCGTGAGGAATCTTTCCACTTAGGGTATGTTCTATTTTGTTTTTCAAATGTCCAACCCGACGACAAAATTATATCAAAGCAGAAATTATCCTTTATTTTTTTGTATGCTTTTTTCGCATCAAGTGTATGTTTAATATCAACGACTTTCAAAGTGCGAATTTCGCTTATTGTGTATGTCGTTTTTTTAATTTCAGAATCTTCATTCAATTCAGAGATTATCTCTAATTGTTTCAAATCATCAATATTGGTAATTTGCGAATTGGTTTCTTCAATATACGAATACACCTCTTTACCTAATTCATCTTCTAACACCACTTTATATTTATTCAATTCATTACTGCTATTATCTAATGATGTAACTTTGCACACCCGACAAATCTTTATTTCAGAAAGAACATTTTCCTTTTGTTCTTTCTCATCTTGCCCCATCACTTTTTCATAACCTCGCTTTTGCAGAAAACTCAATGTGATCCAAGCAAGTTCTTCTTTGCTTATTTGTTGAGTCAATGCCTTCTTGCGCAAATAATGTAATGTCCAGTCGTAAGGTATCTTGGTCTCCTTTCCATTTTTCTTGCCATAAAACAGCTCAGGATGTCTTCCCTTAAATTCTGACATCATTTCAAAATATGCTTCTTTAAAAATAAACTCAGGTTTACCTTCATTATTTAAGGTGTATGCCAATTTTACCTCAGAACCTTTCTTGAATTTACCAGAGCGCATACCTTTTTCATTTTCAAATTCAATTTCAAATTTGTAATGTTCGGGCAGCATTTCCAGCAAATTCAAAACACAATGTAATCTATCTCTCCGCAATAAGAATCGTTCGTTTTGTTTGCGGATGCTACGGCTCGAAGTCCGTTCAGCGGCAGTACTCTTCAGTTTTCCACCACTCTCAAATGTGCTTATTTCATCAGCAGTCATTGGTAAAATGCGCGAACCTAACGCAATGATTCTCACTATTTTTGCATCGTGATCTATTTCTACCACCGCCCAGCCAATGCTGTTGGTGCCCAAGTCAAGGCCTAATATTTTCTTCATAGTATCATTATTATTTCATTATTCTCATCGAAAAATTTCGTCAAAATTACTATTTTTTTCAAAATACACCTGCGGTATTGAAAAAATATCTATTTTTGCAGCACAAGTTTTGAAGCAATTCACAATAAGGATTATTCCGTTGTGAAAATCATCAAGTTCGGGGCGACTTCGGTCGCCTCGTCTTTTTTTGCCTTATCTTGTTGATGCTCATCTCTTTTTATCGTCCACAGCATAAAAACGCCGCGTTGTTGCAATCCATATCTCATCACATCGTCACCAATACCGCCCTTTGAAAGATGACAATTTTTATCAAATACCCCAAACGGTATCATGATTTTTTCCCTTATCTTTGCCCCAAAATTCCAAAAGAACGATGACCAACCCCAACATAGCCACCCGCCACACCCCACCCATCCTATTGATTTCCATTGGAATAGTAACGGTCGGACTGCTGCTCTTCGTGATGAACCTGCGCTACGGCTCGGTGTCCATTTCAATGAGGGACTTCTTCAACGCGCTCAACGGTGACGAAGCTTCCACCTACCGCGCCATCATCCTCGACTATCGTTTGCCTCAGGCCATCACGGCGTTGTTGGCGGGCATTGGGCTATCGGTATCGGGTCTTCTCATGCAGACTTTGTTCCGCAATCCCTTAGCCGATCCGTCCCTGCTGGGTATCAGCAGCGGTTCGGGCCTCGGCGTGGCTTTCGTCGTACTGTTGGGGGGCAGCCTTGGCGGTATCTCAGTCAGCACGCTGTCGCTTTGGTCTACATTAGGCGTGGCCTTGGCTGCATTCGTCGGAGCTTTCTTAGTGCTGCTCCTCATCCTCGCGCTTAGTGCGCGGCTCAGGAGCATGGTCAGTTTGGTGCTGGTCGGCATTATGATTGCCTACATCGCCAGCTCGGTTACCGACATCCTGAAATTTTTCAGCCAAAAAGAAGGCCTCCACTCCTTTGTCATCTGGGGCATGGGCAGCTTCTCCAATGTAAGCAAAGCCCAGCTGCCGTTCTTCGCCATCACCGTCATGATAGGCACTATCGCCTCATTCCTGCTGTTCAAAACCTTGAACCTCTTGCTATTGGGCGAACGCTATGCTGAGAACCTCGGCGTTAGTATCAGGCGGAGCAGCATGATCATCATTTTGGTTTCAGGCTTCCTCACGGCCATCATCACGGCTTTCTGCGGCCCCATCGCTTTCTTGGGCTTGGCCGTGCCTCACATCGCACGATTCCTTTTCAAGAGCAGCGACCATAAGCTGCTCATCCCTGCCACGGCCTTCATCGGCATGGACTTGGCTTTGTTCTGCAACCTCATCGCACGCCTGCCCTCGTTCGAAGGCAACCTGCCCATCAACTCGGTCACGGCCCTCATCGGCGCGCCCATCGTGCTGTGGGTCATCTTTCATCGAAAAAAAGTGCTGAAATGAACGAAGTGCTCCATACCACGAACCTACTCATCGGCTACAAAGGTCAGGCGCTGATGCCCGAAATCAATGTGAGCCTCAACGAAGGCGACATTGTGGCCTTGGCGGGTCCCAACGGCTCGGGCAAGACAACACTGTTCAAGACCCTTTCGGCCAGTATCAAGCCCGTCGGCGGCGAGGTAAAGCTGTTTGGGAAGGACTTGCGCAATTACCACCCTTCCGAACGCAGCTCGCTGTTCAGCCTCGTGCTGACAGAGAAGCCCGACGACCTTTTCCTGAAAGTCTTCGACATTGTGGCGGCAGGCCGCTATCCCCACCTCGGCCTCTTAGCCCGACTGAAAGCTGACGACGAGCAGATCATCTACGACAGCCTACAGACCATCGGCATTGGCCATCTCACCAACCGCAACTTCATCTCATTGAGCGACGGTGAAAAACAGAAAGTGATGATTGCCAAGGCTTTGGTACAGGACGCACCCATCATTTTGATGGACGAACCCGCCGCCTTCCTCGACTATCCGAGCAAAATCGAGTTGGTCAACATCATGCACAAACTCTCACGCGAGAAGCACAAAACCATTCTTTTCAGTTCCCATGACCTTGACTTATTGCTTCGCCACGCCGATCAAATGTGGGTGATGGCGCCACAACAGCCTCTGCGCCAAGGCACACCGAAAGCACTTGTTGATCAGGGGATTATTGATGATTACTTTAGGCCGATTGTGGCAAAAAATGAGTTTTTCTGGATGGATTTACAACCATAATTTGCATTTTTTGTAATTTTGCAGTTTCAATTATTGCAGAAATTTACAATAAAATGCAGAATATCAGAAATATAGCCATTATCGCCCATGTTGACCACGGCAAGACCACCCTCGTAGACCGTATCCTGTATCAGTCGCAACTGTTCAAGCAATCGGACGAGGCACCAGGCCAACTCATTTTGGACAACAACGACTTGGAGCGCGAACGCGGCATTACCATCCTTTCGAAGAATGTTTCCGTTCGTTATAAAGATGTGAAAATCAACATCATCGACACCCCTGGCCATGCCGACTTCGGCGGCGAGGTGGAGCGCGTGCTCAACATGGCCGACGGTGTGCTGCTGCTCGTCGATGCCTTCGAAGGCCCCATGCCGCAGACCCGTTTCGTGCTGCAAAAGGCCATCGAACTCGGCCTGAAGCCCATCGTGGTCATCAACAAGGTGGACAAGCCCAACTGCCGTCCCGACGAGGTGCAGGAGGCCGTCTTCGACCTGATGTTCAACCTCGGCGCCAGCGAAGAACAGCTTGACTTCCCCACCGTTTACGGTTCCTCGAAACAAGGCTGGATGTCGGACAACTGGAACAATGTTACTTCCGATGTTTCTCACCTATTGGATGTCATCATCGACACCATCCCTGCCGCAAAATACGAAGAAGGCACGCCGCAAATGCTCATTACCTCATTGGACTACAGCTCCTATGTAGGCCGTATCGCCGTGGGTCGGCTAAAACGCGGCACTTTGCACGCAGGTCAGAATGTCTCGTTGGTGAAACGCGACGGCTCAATCACACGCTCCACCATCAAGGAGCTCTACACCTTTGAAGGTCTTGGCAAGGAACGCACCAAAAAAACCGTCGAAGCCGGCGACATCATTGCGCTGATGGGCATCGACGACTTCGAGATTGGAGACACCGTGGCCGACTATGAGAACCCTGAGCCACTGCCTCCCATTCATGTTGACGAGCCTACAATGAGTATGTTGTTCATCATCAACAACTCTCCTTTCTTCGGCAAGGAAGGCAAATATGTTACCTCGCGCCACCTGCGCGAACGCCTTTACAAAGAGACCGAAAAAAACCTCGCCTTGAAGGTGGAAGACACCAATTCGCCCGATGCTCTGATGGTATACGGACGAGGTATCCTGCATTTGAGTGTCTTGGTTGAAACCATGCGCCGCGAAGGTTATGAATTACAATTAGGCCAGCCCAAGGTCATCGTGAAATATATCGACGATGTGAAATGCGAGCCTATCGAAGCCCTCACCGTCCTTGTGCCGGAAGACTTCTCGGGCCGTGTCATCGAGCAGGTCAGTGCCCGCAAGGGCGAGATGACCCGGATGGAGCCCAAGGGCGACCGCATGTGCCTCGATTTCGACATCCCCGCCCGTGGCCTTATCGGATTGAGAAACACACTGTTGACCGTTACAGAAGGCGAGGCCATCGTATCGCACCGTTTCAAGGACTACGAGCCTTGGAAGGGTGAGATGCCGAGCCGCAATGTGGGCGCATTGATTTCGATGGAGACCGGTCAAGCCATCCCTTACGCCATCTGGAAACTGCAAGATCGCGGCACCTTTTTCATCAATCCGAACGAAGATGTGTATGCTGGTGAAGTCATCGGAGAGAATACGCGCAGCAACGACATCGTCATCAATGTCAACAAGACCAAGCACCTCACCAATGTGCGTGCCTCAGGCTCCGACGAAGCCATCCGCCTCGTTCCGCCCGTGCGTTTCTCATTGGAGGAATACATGGAATACATCCGCGACGACGAGTATCTTGAGGTAACACCCAAGAGCCTGCGCCTACGCAAAATCATCCTTGACGAGCTGGAACGCAAGCGTGCCTCACGGCGAGAGGAATGATGGTTTTTTATTAAAATATTTTTATCAGAAGAGCACGAATTACCTGAAATTCAATTTTTTGTAATTCTTGTTCTTTTATGACATTTCGTGTTTCTATTTTTCGTAAATTTGCGGCTTGAAATCAAAAACATACGAAAATGTCAAAACTGAAGAAAACCTTAATGATTCTTTTCGTCACGATGGGATTGGTCTCATGTGATGTGCTCACTCAAGTTGCCCAGGTGGCCAATCTCGCCAATTGCAAATTCAGCTTCGACAGTGTTGACCAGATTCAAATGCTTGGCGTCAACTTGAGCAAAGGCATGTCGAAGAGCGACCTCAATGTCGGCCAACTGCTCAATCTCACCAACGCCATCATGAACAGAAAACTCCCTGTAACCTTCAATGTCAATGTGGGCGTCAACAATCCCAACACCATCGCCGCTGCGATGAGCAAGATGGATTATATTGTCAGCCTTAACGGAAAAGAAGTCGTCAGCGCCACCTTGAACCAGAATGTCAATGTGCCTGCCCAGTCGAGCAGCACAGTCAGCATTCCCCTCACTACCGATCTGTTCCAGCTGTTCAGCGACGATTCGGCCGATGCCATCGTCAACTTGGCATTTAAATTGGCCGGCGCTTCCAGCGACCCCGTCAATGTGGGCCTCAAAGTGAAGCCATACATCACAATCAACAACCAACAACTCGCTTATCCCGATTTCATCTCGATGAGCAAAACACTGAACTGAATCCCTTAAAGTAAACTGAAATGGCGGACTACAAGGAAAGATGGTTTAGTATTGATCCGGGAAAAGGCAGAAAAATGGACGGTTGCCCCTACTCGGTGTACGAAGACGGTCGCGATGTGAAGGATTTTATCATCCCTCCGAAAGGCCATGTCTTCAAAGGCTTCCGTTTTGACCCCGACGCCAGCAATCAGATTTACGACGGCAAGCTCACAGCAGAATATGAGAAAGAGCCTTTCATCGACATTCTGAAATCGAACCTATGGAAATTCCTTCTTGCCTTGGGCATCATCGCCATCATCACGGTGGTGGTCATCTTGGCAATCAAAGTGTTCAACAAGCCCAGCAAGCCCATCAAGACACCAGAAGCTACTGAAGTTGTGAGCGATACGGAAAAGAAAAACGAACTATCCCTGCCCAGCCTGTCAAAAGACACGATTGTGTCTGACGACGACACTGCAAATCTTTCCGAGATGGATGATGAGGTTATCCTTGACCTGAACGCCAAAAAAAACAACCCGGAAGAGACTTCTCAACTTGCGGCTGACGACCCCAATGTCCATTTCAAGACAGCGTTCTGGACATTGATCCACCAACGCACCATCATGATGGATCCTTACGACAAACTATTCAGGGCAAACAGAAACAAGGTGGATGGCGAAGAGTATGAGTATCTGCGATATACCATACTGAAAGACTTCAATTCCTTCAAGAGTTGGTCAGGCAAACTGCTCATGGTTTCCGATTTGGAAGCCATCAACACCATCCAAGAATTGAAGGACAAACTCTACGAAATAGAATAACAACAACTTAAATAAATCAAAAATGATCAGAAACAACTTCATCAAACGCCACAACGGCCCCACCGCATCGGATACTGAAAAGATGCTTAAGGTCATCGGCGTGGCATCACAAGAACAACTTGTCGATGAAATCATCGCTCCCGAAATCCGTCTGCCCAAAGAACTCAACATCGGCGAAGGCATGAGCGAATATGAGGTCATCGGCCATCTCAAGTCCTTGGGTGCCAAGAACAAACAGTTCCGTACCTATATCGGTTTGGGCTACTACAATACCATCACCCCAGGTGTCATCATGCGCAACATTCTTGAGAACCCGGGCTGGTACACCTCTTATACGCCTTACCAAGCAGAGATTTCGCAAGGCCGTCTCGAAGCCCTGTTGAACTTCCAGACCGTCATCAGCGACCTCACTGCCCTGCCCTTGGCCAATGCCAGCTTGCTTGACGAAGCTAACGCCGCCGCCGAAGCCATGCTGATGTTCTGGCACGCACGCAGCCGCGCCCAAGTGAAAGCCGGCGTGAAGAAGTTCTTTGTCGCCGACGATGTGTTTCCGCAAAGCATAGAAGTCATCAAGACCCGCGCCCACTTCCAAGGCATTGAGGTCGTGGTGGACGACATCAATAAGTTTGATTGTAGTGAAGCATATTTCGGAATGCTCATCCAGTGTCCGAACCAATTCGGTGAAATCGTCGATAACCGCGCCAAAGTCGCCGAATGGAAAGAAAAAGGCATGCAAGTGGCTGTCGCTGCCGACCTGCTCAGTCTCACCCTCATCACCCCTCCCGGCGAATGGGGTGCCGATGTGGTCTTAGGTTCCAACCAGCGCTTTGGCCTGCCGATGGGATTCGGCGGCCCTCATGCCGGTTACTTCGCCACCACTGAGTCCTACAAGCGCGAAATGCCCGGCCGTATCATCGGCATCAGTATCGATGCATTGGGCAATCCCGCCTACCGTCTGGCATTGCAGACCCGCGAACAGCACATCAAGCGTGAAAAAGCCACATCCAACATCTGTACGGCACAGGCATTGCTTGCCATCATGTCGGGATTCTACGCCTTGTATCACGGCCCGGAAGGTTTGGTCGAAATCGCACACCACATCAACTGCCTCGCTGTCAAACTCACCTCAGAGCTGGCCAAGCTTGGCGTGAAGCAACTCAACAAGCATTTCTTCGACACCCTGTTGTTCGAACTGCCTGAAGGTGCCTGCACCTGCAAGGTGAAGGAAGCCGCCGAAAAACACGGCATGAACTTCCGCATCATCGACAAGCAGCATTTCGGCATCAGCCTCGACGAAACCACGGCCCGCGAAGACCTCAACGAGATTGGCCAAGTCGTCGCCGAAGCCCTCGGCAAACAGCACGAGGAGCTGGTCTGCGACAAGAACTGCCTCAATTTCAACGGTATCCAACCTGAGATGCAACGTACTTCCAAGTTCATGCAGGCTTCGATATTCTCCATATACCGCAGTGAGACCGACATGATGCGTTATATGAAGAAACTCGAAAACCGCGACCTCAGCCTCAACCGTTGCATGATTCCGCTTGGAAGCTGCACGATGAAGCTGAACTCCGCCACTTCGATGTTTGCCCTCAGCTGGCCTGAGTTTGGCAACATCCACCCCTTCGTCCCCGCCGACCAAGTGGAAGGCTACCTCGAACTCATTGATGAGTTGGGCAAGAACCTCTGCGAGATTACTGGGTTCAAGGGCATGAGTTTCATGCCTAATTCGGGTGCCAGCGGCGAATATGCCGGTTTGCTCACCATCCGTCGTTATCAGGCTGCCAACGGTCAGGGGCACCGCAACATCTGCTTAATTCCTGCTTCAGCCCACGGCACCAACCCCGCCTCGGCTGCCATGGCTGGCATGCAGGTCGTGGTGGTCGCCTGTGACGAACACGGTAACATCAATCTCGACGACGCCAAGGCCAAGGCCGAGCAGTACAAGGACAATCTGGCGGCCTTTATGGTTACCTATCCTTCTACCCACGGTATCTATGAGGACGGCATCCGCACCCTCGTGAAGATTGTTCACGACAACGGCGGCCAAGTTTATATGGATGGTGCCAACATGAACGCCCAAGTCGGCCTCACCAGTCCCGGCTTCATCGGTGCCGATGTATGCCACCTCAACCTGCACAAGACCTTCGCCATCCCGCACGGCGGCGGCGGTCCTGGCGTAGGCCCCATCGGCGTGGCCGAACACCTGAAGCCCTACCTGCCCTCGCACATCCTGTTCCATTGCGGTGGCGACAAGCAGGAAGGCGCCGTTTCGGCAGCTCCCTTCGGCAGCGCGCAGATCCTCACCATCACCTACTCCTACATCAAGATGCTGGGCGGCGAAGGCCTGAAGGAAGCCACTTTGGCCGCCATCATGAATGCCAACTACCTGAAAGAGCGTTTACAAGACTACTACCCGATTTTATATACCGGCAACCACGGTCATGTGGCTCACGAGATGATCTTAGACATCAATGCTATCAGCAAAACCACAGGCGTGGCCGCCATCGACATCGCCAAGCGCCTGATGGACTTCGGCTTCCATGCGCCTACCGTGGCCTTCCCGGTTCACGAGACGCTGATGGTGGAACCCACCGAGAGCGAACCCCTCGCCGAACTTGACCGTTTCGTCGAAGCCATGATCCAAATCCGCAAGGAAATCAAGGACATCGAAGACGGCAAGGCCGAAAAGGGCAACAATATCATCTCGCATGCGCCTTATACTGCCGAAATGCTGATGGCCAACGAATGGAAGTTCCCATTCAGCCGCGAAGAAGCCGGCTTCCCGATGAAGAGCGATTTGCAGGACAACTATTTCCCGCATGTTACCCGTATCGACGACGCCTACGGCGACAGGAATCTGGTCTGCAAAATCCAAACCCTGTAAAGACGCGATTAATCGCGTCTCCAAACAAAAAAACGCAGCCAATCGGCTGCGTTTTTTTGTTATATCACCGTCCGCAAAATCAGCGTCTTTGCTTCTGCTGCATCTTGGCCTGCTGTTTCTGTGCCTCTTCGAGACGCTTCATGAAGTTTGACTTCTTTTGCGGTTTCTTCTTGTTTTTCTCGATAGCGGCACGCACCTTATCCTCATCAATCATCCTGCGGAAGATGAACATCTGGATGAAAGTGATGATGTTAACCAGCATGTAGTAGTAGCTCAAACCCGCCGAATAATTGTTGAAGATGGCGAAGAACATAATGGGCATCAGATACATCATCCACTTCATGGGTTTCATCTGCGGGTTGCTGGAGTAATCCATCTGCTTGCTGTTCACGTATGTATAGATAAGGGTCGTGATGGTCATCAGGATGGTGAACAAGCTGAGGTGGTCCATGCCGAGAAACTTCGGGAACTCCACGATACTGTCGTAAGTCGAAAGGTCGTCGGCCCAAAGGAAGGGCTGTTGGCGCAACTCGATACTGGCCGGGAAGAAACGGAAAATGGCGATAAGGATGGGGAACTGCAACAAGGCTGGCAAGCACCCCGAAGCGGGACTCGCACCGGCTTGTCGTTGCAGGTTCATCACAGCCTGCTGTTTTTTCATGGCATCCTCCTGTTTGGGGTATTTCTCATTGATGGCATTCATCTCCGGTTTCAGCACACGGGTGATGGCCGACGACTTGTAGGACTTGAATGCCAAGGGAAACAACAATGTCTTGATGAGAATCGTAAGTATCAGAATAACAATACCATAGTTCCACCCATAGCTACTCAGCCAATTGAACACCGCGATGACACCGTAATTGATCCAACGGATGAGGAAGAAACTACCCAAGTTGATTTGGTCCTGCATATCTAATCCATAACTGCGCAAGGTTTTGAAGTGGTTGGGGCCAAAATAGAGCTGCATCGGGATGGTATTGGTCTCGGCGTAAACATTGTAAGGCACAGAAATATTGGTCGACATCGACTTGAGATAGCGTGGATTCGCTGACTTGCGCGATTGCACTACCATCTTGGCGTTCAAGAACTCGTCCTTAGCCACAATGACATTGCAGAAAAAACGCTGCTTAAAGGAGACCCATTTCAGTTTGTTGTTGATGGTCTCGTCATCGTCTTTGTTCACATCGAGATGCTCCACCTTCTTGTCGGAAAGCGAGCGATAGTACACCGACTCGTCGGCGAAACGGTCTTTGCTCTTCTCCTGTCTCAGCAGGTCAACAGCCCAATCCAAACTCAAAAAGTCGGCATTGTTGGCGATGACATCTTTCAGGCCGACGGTACGGACATCGAAGTCGAGCATATAGTTGTCGTCACGGATGGTGTAAACATATTCGATATACTTTGCCGGATCTTGGGTGAGCAGGCGCATGGCAAAGACCAAGCTGTCACCTTCGGCCACGGTCATGTTGCCGCCCGCGTAAGGCCTTCCGTTCATGTAAGGCTGGAAATAGAACTGCGAGGTGTTGATGACACGGTTTTGAGCCAAGAAAGAAAGGTCGAACTTGGCTGTTGCCGTGTCGAACGAAATCAGTGGCAACGAGTCGTAAGTCTTGTATTCTTTCAACTCGACCTGTTTCAGGAAGCCACCCTTGCTGCTGAAGGTCAGCCTTTGAAGCTGGTTCTCAATCGTCAGGGTTCGATCTTCGCCTTCCGCAGATATGGCAAAGATGCCAAACTGTTCCCTCAGGGTGTTGACCTTTTGTGTTGCGAGCGTGGCCGAGTCCGTTCCAGCCATCGCAGCGGTATCGGCCTGTTGCGCCAAGGCAGCGGTTTGTTGTTGTTCCACCCGAAGGAGGGAATCCAAAGCCATCTGCTCGGCACGAGCCCGATAGATGGAATCTTGAACACGCTGTTGTTTGGCCAATTCTTCCTTCGATGGCGACATAAAATACATCCAGCCAAAGAGAATGACCGCGATGATAGCAAAACCAATTAAAGTGGATTTATTATTCATTATCCGATTAAATTTTCAAAATGAGCGGCAAAAATACGAAAAAAAGTGTCCCGAAGGACACTTTTTCGTTGAATCGTTCACAGATTTCAATGTTTCCGATGGATAACTTACTTGCTCAGCGTTACCTTTCTTATATTCACATCCCCGTCTGTTGCCGTTACCCTCAACAGATATATGCCTTCCGAAAGATGGCCCATGTTGATCGCATTCGCGTTTTGCACGGTCTTCACCAACTGCCCTAAAGCATTGTAAACCTGCACTTCGGCAACGGTTGCGCCTTCAATGCGGACGATGCCGTTGGTGGGGTTGGGCGAAAGAGTGATGGCATCGTTCGCTATTGCTTCCCCAACGCCTGTAATGGTGGCCGTAGCGCAAACGGGCTCCGATTCCTCCTCGCTGTAAACCGCAGTGACACAATATTCCACATCGGCTTCCTTTGTAAACTCAGTGTCGGTGAAATAGGTTACGAAGCAATACGGAATCTCTTTGATGAGCGTTCCATCACGGTAGATGCGGTAACCAGTAAGTAATTGGTTCTCATTGACTTGTTGAAAAGACTTGTTCTCTTCCTCGGTCATATTCACCAAAGTTGTCTTAATCCAGCCATTAAAACCCGGAAAACTATCCCATGTATTATGGTAAGTATCCATCCACAAACTACTTTTTCCTTCCATTCCTTGTCCAAACCATACTCCAAATGGATATATATAACCAAATTGGTCTTCATTTTTGATTCTAAGCGCAAACCAATACTTGGTGGAGTGCTCAATTTGGATGTTCTCTTCAAGCATTATGGTATTCAAACCAAAAGGCTCTTCCTCAGGAACTTCTTGACTGTAAAGCACACGCATATCTTCCCCTTGCTTTTGCTCCCAAACATAAATATAGTGTGTCCAATTGGAAACCTTGTAGAAAGAGATGGACTCTATTTTCCAACCGATAAAATGACATAAATCAAACTCGTCGTACAGAGTGCCCGAATAGGAGTCGAAACCATATTGCCCCATATCATTTATCGTGTCGGATTTAATCCAAGAAAGCTCCAACGGACTAGCGTTGTAGCCATCGGGCAAGTTCCATGTCAACAAAACCGTGTCGTTGCTGCCAACGGACAATTCCAAATCTCGTATGGGGAAATTGTCAGAAGTTTGAGAATGGCTTTCGGTGACTCTTGCACCGATTGCTTTTGGCGTAGAACTACC
>JBHACT010000046.1:0-10447 GCA_041854745.1 Candidatus Limimorpha sp.
ATCCTCACCGGATGGAAATCGGCAGACAAATTCAACCATACCTTAGGCGGTGCTTCGCTCAACGGAAACATGTATGTCCTTGACGCCGCCCCTGGAGACAACGGCAATACCCACAACACTTGGATTCTCTTTGGCGACCCGAGCCTGATGGTTCGCACCGACAATCCCGCCAGCATGAATGTCAACTGTGCTCCCGCCGCGCTGATGCTTGGCATGAATGAAATGGAAATCAGTGCCGAGAGCACCCCTTATGGTATCGCTACCCTGATTATGGACGGTGAAGTGATCAGCAGCGGCAATATCATTGACGGCATCTGCACCCTGGCCTTCCCCCCGATGAGCAATGTGGGCAACGCCACACTGACCGTGATAGGCTACAATAAAGTGACCGAAATCATCAATGTGGAAGTGCTGCCCGCCGAAGGTCCCTACATCACCGTTACCGAATACACGCCCAACTCCGCCCCAGTCAACGTCACCACGAGTCTCTCGATGACCTTCAAGAACGTGGGCGTTGACCCCACTGCCGGGACGACAACCGTCACCCTGAGCTGCGCGGACGAGCGCGTGGTCTTCAACAATGCCACTTCAGAATTTGGCGTGCTGGCAGCCAACGCGACTTTCACCCTTGAAGATGCCTTCAGCTTCACCATTGCCAATGGCGTTGAAGACGGCACCCGTTTCTTGATCAACGTCGCCATGCAATGCGGCGCAACAACATGGGCAGGCAAGGCCTATATCACAGCCAACCAAGGTGTCCTCAGCTTTGACGGTTCCAGCTGGGCTGGCAGTTTTGTCCCCGGCGACACACTGACCCTCGTTGCCAAGTTCAAGAACACCGGTCATTACTTTGCCACCAATGCCATTGCCTCCATCAGCAGCGACAACAGCAACATCACCCTCCTCAACGAGAGCATTGAGGTTGGCACCCTAGCCCCCGAAGGCATCGCCACCTGTGTCTTCAAAGTCATCATCGACGAGGAATGCCCCAGCAACGAACAGATTCCCGTCAACTTCGCCATGCAAGCCGACGGAGGTTTGGCCGCTGAAGGCTCTGTGACCCTGAAGAACACCTGCATCGTCATCGTCGAAATGAACGACTCCTATGGCGATGGATGGAACGGCAACAAACTGAGACTTTCATTCAACGATGGCACACCCGATACGGAATTAACCCTTACATCGGGTCAATCATCAGGTAGCGAGACCCTCGAAATCGGCAGCGGAGTCCATGTCACACTGACTTGGATCAAAGGCAACTACACCGAGGAGTGTTCCTTTGTCATGAAGTACGAAAACGGTGATGTCATATACTCGGGCAACAACCCCAGTGCCGGTGTCCTGCATGAATTTGACTGCAACTGTGCTGGCGCTCCCTCGGGCACCTACAACCCTGTTGAGAACCTCGAGGCTGAAATTGCCATCGGTACCATCACTCTGACTTGGGACGCTCCCGAAAACGCCACCAACTTCATCATTTTCCGCAATGGCCTCGAACTGGCTCAAACCAATGAGAGCAACTATACCGACGAAGTCAACGACGAATCCGTTTATACCTATTGCGTTGTTGCCCAATATGCCGACGGTGAAAGCCTTCCGGAATGTGTTGTCGTCAAGGCGGAACTTGGTGTTGATGAGATGGAATCCCTGTTCAGTGTCTATCCCAACCCTGCCAGCAACGCCTTTACGATTGACTGCGGCAATGCCGAGTTCAGCTATGCCTTGTTCAACAGCCTTGGCCAGCAAGTACTGAACGGCAAAGGCAGCGGCAGCGAAGAGGTCAACATCAGCAACATGCAGAAGGGGGTCTACTTCCTCCGCCTCACCACGGGCACACAGGTGCTTGTGGAGAAAGTCGTGGTAAAATAAACACATGCCTATTTTTAAACAGGAAAGGCGACCTCTTCGTTGAGGTCGCCTTTCTCGTTATAGGCAATACACATCCATCCCGAATTATCCTCACCGCCATTGTGCAAATACACCTTGTTTATGATGGTGTCCTATTTTCGGAACACCGTTTCCGCCGAGACAACCGAAGCGGTAAAGAACCATCCGACACCCTCTCCTTCAGGCCGGATGTTGGTGCTCACATTGGACGGTGCGCCCAACATGGGATTGCTGCCCGACGACATCATGAGGCTGTAGAAATAATACAAATAGTCGGTAGTGATGCTATACAAATCCGCACGAATCCTATCTCCATCCATCAGCTGCGACCTGCGGAAATAGGCAATCGGGATTTCTTTGTTCGATTCGAGCATCTCCGCGCCATTCACATAATAGCCCGCAAATCCGCCTTGAGGAATCATCATGCGCTTTTTCAAGCTGTCGGTAAGCACCGTGTCGTTCTTCGAGACCATCGGCATATAGATGATATTGGGGTCGGGGAGGCTCTGGAAATAAGGATAGAGCCATTCTATGGTATCCATGAAAAACATGGAAGGTATCGTGTCGTTCAGTCCATTGAAATGCTTCACCACAAGACTATCGATGTGCTCCACGTTGTCAGGTATGCCGCTGTCGGCAAACAGCCGCTGCACTTCTCCATCCTCTTGCGGTATTTCTATGCAGAAACGATACATGGTGTTCTTTTTTCCAGCAACCGAGTCCGTATAGTAATGGCCCTTCTGTTCCGTATCCTCAAGATAATATACGGTGTCCACGCCATCTGTGACATAAACGGCTGCCCCGCTCACCATGCTGATTTCATTCTGGCTGTAGAACGCGGATGTATAGCTCAATATAGCCACGTGACACTTTGTCTCATTGGTAAACGAAGCCTCCACGCCAATCAAGGGGTTGCCTTCCTCCAAGTCAATCACGATGTCTTCAGTGCATGCGGACAATCCTGCAAAAGCAACAATTGTTAATAACCGATACATTCTTGTCATAGCGCTCAGTATTTAAAGTTATACGAGATGGAAGGCACAGCAGAAAACAAATACATGCTTTTGGTCACGATACTGCCGTTCTCGCCTTGTTCAAAAATGATGGCCCAAGTGTTGTGACGGGCGTAGGCGTTGTAAACGGACACGTTGATTTCATGCTGCCAACGGCGGTTGTCCAACTTGCCCAGCTTACAGGTAAACGAGAGATCGAGGCGATGATAGTCGGGGTAACGGCTCTCATTGCGTTTGCCGTTATACACCGCGTAAGTCACGCCGTTGTACGTGGTTTGCCCGTAGGGAAAGGTAACAGGCTGGCCCGTGTTGTAAATCCAATTGGCTGCCAATGAAACACGCGGTGTTACATCATAGCTGCCCACGATGACAACGTTGTGGGGACGATCGTAAGGCGAACGGTATTCCTTTCCAAAACTGATACTCTCAATGGTGCGGAAGGTGCGTGAATAGGCATAGGAAACCCATCCCGTAAAACTGCCCATATTCTTCCTGACAAGGAACTCGGCTCCATAAGAACGGCCCTTGCCGGCACGCAATTCACCGTCAATCAAGAGATAGCCGTATGTGATGGCATTATCCTTGAAGTCGATGACACCCTGCATGTCCTTATAATACACCTCCAAAGAGGTCTCGATGGCATCGTCAATGAAATTGCGGAAATAGCCGAACGCAAACTGGTTACACTTCTGAGGCTTCACGTTGGGGCTGGTCGGGAACCACACATCGAAGGGCAGTCCGCCTATTGCCGATGATGCCACTTGGGCATATTGTACCGTGCGAGAATACGAAGCCTTGACCGATGAGTGCTCGTCAAGCTGGTACATGGCCGCCAAACGCGGTTCGGGGTTGACGACCGTATGGAACACCTCACCCTTGCCATAATGCAAGGTATCGGTAACGACGTGCAGACCATCGTCGAAGACATACAGGTCTTCCTCGCCGACATTCTGGAAACACGACACTCTCATGCCGGCACGGAAGGTAAAACGCGGCGTAGGGATGTAATCATGGGTGAAATATAAGGCATGTTCCAAGCCCTTGCGTGCCACCGCCATAGTCTGGTCCACCTGAAGATATTGCGAAAGCGCTCCGCCCCGATCGTTGATTTCGCCTTGCAGATAGGATTGGAAGCCTGTCGACAGACCAAACTTGGAATCGTGTTTTTCGTTCCAGTGCATGGCAAAGTCGTAGTTGAGGCTGGCCCCATCGGTACCCGCCTTGATGGTGAAATCATAAGGGTCATAGTTGATGTCAATACTATACCGGTATCTCGACCCGATAAGCGAAAGATTGGAAGTGAGGCGGTCGGAAAAGATATGGCTCCAGCGCAAGGTGGCACTGCTATTGCCATAACCCAAACCAATCATTTGCTGCATTGAGAATTGGTCGTGGCCATTGTAGAGTGAGAGGAAAAGACGGTCGTTCTTGCCGAGCACCTGCGTCACCTTGGCATTCACATCATAGAAATTGATTTTCGACCTGTCTAAATTGTCGCCCAGAAACGGAAGAAGAAGGCCTGCGTATGTCCTACGACCTGCCAACAACACCGAAGTCTTATGGTCAAACAAGGGGGATTCAATCATCAAATGACTGGTTACCAATCCGATACCACCTTGCAGACTCAGGCGTTTCGGCATCTCGTCTTTCACCGATACATCGAGGACGGATGACAGACGACCGCCGAAATTGGCGGGAATGTCGCCCTTGTAGAGCGTGGCATCCTTCACCACATCGTTGTTGAATACCGAGAAGAAGCCAAGAAAATGAGAGGCGTTATAAATCGGGGCTCCGTCAAAGAGAATGAGGTTGTGGTCGGTGGCGCCGCCACGCACACTGAAACCCGACGAGCCTTCCGAGGCCGACTGCACTCCGGGCAACAAGGTAATGGACTTGATGACATCCACCTCGCCCATCAATGCCGGAATCTTCTTGATGGTAATCATGTCGAGGGTCTGCACACTCATTGCCAAGGCCGTCACATTGCAATCCTTACGCTCACTGGTAACCTGCACTTCCGACAGCTTTTCCAACTCGGGCTGCAATTTGACATTGAGCGTAACGGGCTTATTCCCAATGTTTACCTTTTTGTTGGTTGTGGTGTAGCCCACATAGGAAATGCGCAATGTATGCTCGCCCACGGGCAAATCCAAAGCATAACGGCCTAGTTCATCCGATGTGGTGCCCAATCGCAGTTTCTCCACATAAACCGACACGCCAATCAAGGTTTCATTAGTCTCGGCATCCTTGATGACACCAACGACCTGTCCTTTCTGTTGGGCAAACATCCCGAATGTCAGGCCTAAAAGGCAAATCAACGATAAGATTAGTTTTCGGTGCATATTAAATACGATAAAAACCGAGGCAAAAATACGAAACATTCATTAAAGCAGGTTTATGATTTCCAACAAACTGTGCACTTCATAGGTCCGCTTGCCTTCCATCTTTTCCCTCCTTGGATTAAACAAAACCGTATCCATTCCTGCTGCACGGGCCCCGTCGATGTCAACGGCCATCTCGTCTCCAATCATGAGGCTTTCCTCAACGGAGGCATGGGCTTTGCGCAGGGCATAATGGAAAATCTCCGGGTTAGGCTTCTTCACTCCTACTTCTTCCGAAACGGTCAAGGTCTCAAAATAGGGCCTCAAGCCCGAACCGCTCAACTTGGTATGCTGCACCTCTTGGAAACCGTTGGTAATCATATGCAAATAATACTTCGGCTTCAAGTAGTCCAACAGTTCCATCGTGCCGGGAACCAGTCTGACGATGCGTGGCGACCAATAGACATAGTCCTTGCTGAGACGGTCGGCCAAGTCGGTGTCGTGAATGCCGTAATGCTCCAAAGGCAACACGAAACGGGTACGGTTCAAATAGTCTTTGGTGATTTTGTCGGCACGATACAGTTCCCAAAGGTGTTCGTTTAGAGGACGATACACCTCATGAAACGCGTGTGCATTAGGAATGCCTTGGCTTTTCAGGTCGTATTGTTCATAAATGCGCTCAAAGGCCTCTTCGGCAGCAGCATCAAAGTCCCACAGCGTGCGGTCAAGGTCGAAGAAGATATGTTTGTACTGCCATTCGGAATGCGGAAGGATGGCTTCGGGAGAATGCGAAGCAACATTAGGCCTCGTTCCGCTTTCCTTTTTCCTCATTTGCCGTTGCCACTCAAACAGGGCTACTGCGGCAGCATGGCTGACATTGAGCGAACGGGTTGGCCCGGGTACAGGGATGTAAACCACCCTATCGCATTGCGCCAACAAGTCTTCACTCAACCCATGACTCTCACTACCAACGACAAACGCCACATCCTCAGGCAATTCGGTGTCGTATATGCACATGGCGTTGTCGGCAGTCTCAATGGCGACGATGGACTTGCCTTCGGGGACAATTTTGCGGAGGTCGCTTTCCTCTGCGAAATACCAAGGGATATTGTCGCGGCTGGAGGCGGCAGCACGGCGCACTTTGCCCAAACGATGTTCATCCTCGTTGCCCAAAAAACAGACTTCGCTGGCACCGATGTTGTCGGCCAAGCGTATCAGGGCACCCATATTGTCGGGCGTCATCAGATGGTCGGCAATGATGAAGGGGCGTGGTATCTGCCGATATAAGGTTTCTGGGACAAGTTTGCCGAACAAATCGTTGGATTTCAAATAGGTCATATCCGTCAGTTATTTCACAACCACTTTATTCACAATGACTTGTGATGGCGTGGCAATTTGTAGGAGATACAAGCCTTTGGACAGGTTACTGCAACAGATTTGTGCCTTGCCGTCACTTTCGCCTTGAAGCACTTGCCGACCCATGCTGTTGAATAAGACATAGTTAAACTGCTGACCAATGTCAATGTGGAGCACATCACTTACGGGGTTGGGGAACGCCCTCATTCCGTCTGCCGTTTCGTTGAGACCCACCGCCGTGATTTCGACCTCAGCAAAGGCAGGCATTGAGTTCTGGTGCTCGTCATTGACGGCCACAACGCTGTAAACATAAGTGCCCAGACCAACAAATTGTGTGAATGTGGTCTCCGACTGCGTGGCCATGACCTCTCCATCGCGGCGAATCACATAATTCACGGCCTCAGGCAGGCCTTGCCATGTCAATGTAACTTGATTGAGGTTGACCTGCGCCTGCAATTCCAATGCAGGCAAGAAGGCAATGACCGATGAGGACGGGAACTGCACATCGTCGATCCAGCAACAGTCGTCGCCATAGCTGCCGTTACTGTCTTTCATGTACATCCATTTGAACTTATGCGTTCCTGCCGCAACGGGAAAAGACTCTCGGCTCCAACCCACCTCGCCCGACCAAACTCCCATAGCGGTATTGTCTATATAAAAGGTGAGTTTGTCCTTGTCAGCCTCAGTGCAGGTTTTCTTGAAGAAGCTGATTTCGCCTTCTTCGACAACCACCACTTCAACTTGCAGCACGGTCAGGTTGGCATTACCAATGGCACCCGTGCGGGCACTGTAGGTTCCCGTGTTGAAAGTGCTGCTATCGACAAACCAAAGGCTGCCGCCCAAAGTCTCCCAAGCAAAGGCCGAAAAATCGCCCGTCTCGAATGTCTCTTTTACGGTTCCAATGCTAAGCAGTTCCACACCTTCCACCGCATAACCTGACATATCAACGAGATAGAACACCTCCAAACTGGAATTGTTTGGAATCTGACTTGATGTAGTGAAATCGGCTGTCACCGTGACCATATCACCGGCGGGGATGGCCCCTATGTTATGGTTGGTTTGGATGAAATTCAGGTCTGTGGTGCTGCCGTACAAATGCAAGCACGCATTGCGGGCGTCAGACGATCCGATGTTTTTGACACCGACAAGAAGCCGCCCGTTCTCTCCGGGATTGACAAGGCCTTCGGGTCTGAACTCCGCCAAAGCAATGACAGGCGCATGAAGCGACATAAGGAACGGACTTGTCCAAGTGTGGCTGCCATCGGTACAAGTAAGGGTAAAGCTGGCCCGCGTGCCATCCACAACGGCTTCATTCACAGTAACACGAAAGGCATTGGAGATGGTGTATTCGCTCATCGCACCAATATTTGAAATCGAGGCAGAGCCATTGACGATAGCCACATCGGGAGAAGTAGTGCTCAAAGTAATTTGGATATTGGATGCCGCCTCATTTCCAATGTTTTTGATGGTGATGTCAAGGCTGACCGTTTCGCCGTAGTCGGCTTGGCCGTTGTCATCGCTGACGGCATGGCTCTCGTAGGTAAGATAGGCTCCGTTGGCTGGGATGATGTCTATCTCCCTAACCGTGGTAACTTTGTTGAAACCCGTTACCACAAGCTTTGCGGTTCCCACTGTTTCCGGACTTTCAAAGGTGAGGGTGGCTTGGCCGTTGACGATAGGTGTGCTGCACAGCACGGTGCCGTCGAGGGTCAGGGTAGCGAGTGCGTAGTCGGCACCGGCCGTAAGCCGAAGTTCGGTCTGCCCAAGGAAAATGGCTTGGGGGTGTATGCTGAGGTTGAGTTCGGTGGGGGTGGCAGTACGCAGTATCAGGCTGGGGTCTCCGAAAAGAATCCAAGTGTTATGGGTCGAACCTTGGTCACTGGGATGTAAGTCCAAAATTTTCATGTTGCCATTGAGCGAAGCGCCGCCGAAGGTGTGATGGAAACGGTCGGCCGAGCGCCATTCGCAAAGCACATTCACCATTTCGTCCTGACCCGTCATGGGTGGTTGCCAAGGCTGCGAAGTCCAACTGAACATGCCGCCGATGGCACCCGTCGGCACGCCTGTCGTGTTGTTGGTGGCACGCATCCAAGCCTCCGCAAAACAGGTTACATTGAACTGTCCGTTGAGGCAAGCCGTTGACCAGATGAAAGGCCACTTGTAGTCGTTCACCAAGGCGTTCACATGGCTGTTGCTGAAACCGGCCACAGCCCAGCCTGTCTGCGAGCCGTGGTTGCAATAGTTGCAAATGCCAGCACCTGCGTTGAAGTCGTCACTCAACATGGCCGCATTGGTGCCCACACCCACGCCAAGATAATGCCGCGACACATCGCTATAAGTGTAGTGCATCAGGGTGTCGCGGATATATTCCATGTGGATGTAATCGGACTCACCCCCATTGTGGCCACTGCCGGCACCTTCAGTCGAGCCTATGCCTATGCCCTTGCCGAGCCAGTCGGCAGCAGCGGTGATGTCGCGTTCGTAATAGACCGTTTTCGCCACTTGGTTTTGCACATCGGCCACACTCTCCACGGAAAAACGGCCCACAAAAATCTCGGGATAATAGTCATTACCCTCCAGTTGTCCCAGCCAAATGTCGGAGCGACCGCCGCTCATGGATTTGGGCGTGATGTCGTCATAGTCGCCCACGAGCAGCACATAACACAGATTCTCATTAGGATTATTGTAATGACCGAGAATGAACGATTTGACTTGGTCGATGTTATTGCCTCCAATGTCGGTGAGGCTGACCATCGCTGTAGGTCTGCCCGACTGGTTTTTCCACTCGACAAAAGGCTGCATGGCTTCCAAGTATGGGTCGGGACAGATGACGAGCATCTCGCCTTCGTCGGTGATGAAGTTGTATTTGGCCGCCCGCTCACGATAGTTGACAAAACGCTGCCCATACATGGCATCGGTCTCGGGTGCCATCTTCGTCAGGCCCGCCTTACGGCTCAATTTGGCATTGGCCCCATTGTTGCCGGTTTTGCACATCGTCAGTGTCAGTTGGGTGTAAACCCTCAGGGTCTTGGTAATAGGATTGTAAGCAAAAGGAAAGACCAAAATATTCTGCCCACGGAAGTCGCGGAGGATGTAAGGCTGGTCTAAGCGTGCCTGAGTGTCAGGAAAAAAGCGGTTGCAAGTATAAGCCTCTCCATAGCGGTACGGCACCTCATCGGGATTGATTTGGCGGCTAAGATTGCCCTTGGAGGGTGCAATTTCAATGCCTTCAAAATCCTGATACACTGCATTTTTTACTTGAATTTCCATTTCAGCCAAGTCGTCAATAAGCACGGGAACGGCGAAAAGCGGCAGGTCGGGCGCACCTTCTTCCAACAGGGAAGCCATCTTAGGCACGGTGATGATGTATTGCAAGCCTCGGGGCGTATTGACTTCTTCCTTAAAGAAGCCGCCCAAAGTAACACATAGCTCGGTGGCTTGTTCCGTATCGGAAATCAGTTTGACTTGGGGGGCAGCCGGTTGGCTACGGCCAACCCCTATCCATTCTTGGGCAAACGCCGCCACAGTCAGGAAGAGAATGGCAAATGTAATGGCTATTGGCTTTTTTCGCATGGTATTGTTGTTTTTAGGATGCTCGGTAATGTGCAGCAAAGATATATAAAATCGTAGAACCTGCGTTGACGGAGCCAATTTTTCTCCTCACGCAGGCTCTACGAAAAAATATCGCTGTACAAGGACGCCTTTCCAACCATGCGCCATGTCTATACCTTTTCATGGCGTTGTAGAGACGGTGCACGCACCGTCTCTATCCCATAACGATTACACCCAAACCCACCGCCGTCATTGCAAGCAAAGCGCAGCAATCCATGTCCCCCTTCCAAAGGGGGCCAGGGGGATTAAAACAGCCTC
>JBHACT010000047.1:0-14750 GCA_041854745.1 Candidatus Limimorpha sp.
ATGACGTCTTCTCTTCGGCTCAGCACGACTACACCGGCCCCGACGGGCAGCTGCGCCCGCACGCCATCAGTAGCGCGCAGACGGGCGACGGCTTCACGCAACAGGGCATTCAGTCGATAGAATACACCATGTTCGACAAGGCCGCCTCCATTACGCAGGGCGGTGCGTCCCCCGCAGGCGGGGAAGCGCATGAGCGTTCCGCCAGCTTCCGTTACGGCTACGACCACCAGCGCACTGCCATGGAGGAGACCGTGGACGGCGCGGCATGGCGCGGCAAGGTTTACGCCGACCACTGCGAATACGTCAACGGTCCGGACAACGACCGCAAGCTGACCTACCTGAGCGGCCCCCTGGGCGTGTTTGCCGTTTACGAGCAGAGCGGCCCCTACTACCTTGACGAAGAAACGGGATGGAACGCCTCGTTGCACTACATCCTCAAGGACCACCTCGGCAACTGGACCACCATCGTCAATGAGGCCGGACTTGTAGAGCGCGAGCAGAACCTCAACGCTTGGGGCAACCTCCGCAATCCCTACTCATCATGGCATGGCACCATTGCGAAGCAGCCCATGTTCAGCCGTGCCTGCGGCTACTTTTGGGACGGCGTATGCAACGGATTGATATGTGCGGGGCTGAACCATGCGATGCATTGGGCGGAGGATGTAATAGAGGGTACTACACACATGCTGAAAGACTATCACAAATTTCAAATGAATAAACAGCATGACCAAGCTATTAATATGCAACAATGCAAATACTTTTGTTTAGAAGCCATTGGCAGATATTTTGGATTTTCCAAAACGATGTCCCAATATCAAGATATAGGCAAGAATATGATAGCAAATGATTCCTGGCATCATAAGACAACCGTAATAGAATTATTTGAAAAATGTGACTTTAGTGTTCACTATACTAAGGAACTACAAACTAGTCAAATAGAATCTGAAATGAAATACGGTAATCCTATAGTGATAGAAACGCATACGGATGGCCGTGGAAATCGCGCTGTTGTGCTAACTGGTATTAGAAACACTACAAATGGATATGAGTTTCATATTGACAACCCTGATCCTTTAGGGTATCAAGGATGGACTAATGTCAATAATCTAAGGATAAGTGGTTTTTATATGTTCACCAACCCTATAAATATGCCATGAAAAAATTAAAAACATTACTGAGTTTATGGCTTCTTCTAACGCCGTTGATTCTGTGTTCCCAAAACCGAATTAGACTTGTTGTCTTTGAAATTATACCGACAGAGGAAAGTCATATTAGGCTGCTTAATGTCTTTATGACAAAGCAAGATACTGTATTTTCTTCCTCAATGTGTTATGAAGGTCGTGCTTCTTTTCTCTTGGAAGACCAAATAGACAAAGATGTTTTCATAGCTTTTCGCCTACAAAACAATTGTGTCTATAGAATAGGGCTAAATGGATTGCTTATGCGTAAAACAATTGAAACACATCAGTTTACTATACATTTGGTAACAGATAAATATCTTTCCAACAAAGAGGTTGAATACTATAGAAAGCATATCGTTGGTATAGAGACAGAACAAGATCAGCACACAAAACAATGGATAGACTTTTCGCCAGAGGGTCAGAAGCGGCTCTACGATACCGTCCGATGGTTTTTCCCAACGGAAATCATGTTGAACATCGATGCCCAAAAAGAACGGATTCATAATAGTTATTACCTCCAGAACTACTATGATGAGTTTGGTCGCTATCCTACAGAGCAGGAGCTGGATACTTTGGCAAAAAAAATGTCCATCGGCACGGCTGAAGAATTGATAGGATGGTGCACTTGGAATCTGCTTCGCCTTAAAGAGGATGAACTATGCAATGGCTCTTTGAAAGATGTTTATCGATTCACGATGGTCAGTAACAGCTGTTTTTACAAATACGAGCCGTACTCCATGCGCATCAAGCCTTTTGAGAATGGAACTGCCATTATGTATTGCAGCTATGAAAGATATGATGAGTGTGAAAGAAAGGAATTGTATTGTGACCTTGTGCCTCTTGACGAGGAAAACTATTCAAGATTTCTAAACATTGTAAAACAAATGCGCTTTTGGGAAGCCAAGCCTACGGAGAATCCGAATGATTTGTACAAAACAAAAAAGACCAACATCCTCGAAGCCAACATCGACGGAAAATACCACGTCATCTTCCGAGGCGAGGGCGAGGACGAGGGGATGGAAGAGCTGCGGGAGTTCCTTTGGGAGCTCACAGGCCTTGGCGAGAACAAGATAGTGCACAAGCGGCAGCGGATAGAATGAAGCACTGCCGTTTCGGGCGAGGTCGAAAGATTCCGCCCGAAATATTTTTGTTTCATATTCGAAAATCCGCTAATTTAACGGCGCGAACAGACAACATGAAATGGAAGAACGCTTCACATACGACAACCTGAACCGTTTGAAGCGTGTCGCCTTGAACGGCGGCACGCCCGACGAAATGCACTACGACGCGTATGGCCGCATCGGGCGCAAGGAGCACGACGGCGCGGTACCTTGCGCCCGTCCCAAACTTAACCCAAGGCATATCAAATTTCCGAAAGTTGGACAAAAAGCTTTCAGGGCTTAGTTTGGTTTTTGAGGAGGAAGGCGAAGAAAGGGTATAAACAGTAGCCGGATTTCGACAAAAATGCTTCATATCGTAAAAATGTGTACCTTTGCGGCTGTTATGAGCACTGCGGCCATCATCATCAATATCATTTTTGTCCTCTGTTTGACTTCGCCCGTAGTCACGCGCTCGGTGAGCTTAGTCACTGCCGACGACAAACCCGGGAAGAAATTTTGGATTCCGCTGATGTACGGCCTAACGCAAGGTGTGGCCGCCACCATCGGCTATAATATAAGCCGCCTAATCTGCCATCTTTTTACATATATTGCCGATTACTTGGTCTTTGCCATGATGATTGTGGTGGCCGTCAAGCTGTTTGTTGACTCGATGAAGGTGCTGAAGGGCAAGATGCTCTATACAGTTCGTAACAACCGGGATATTCTCGCCCTTACCGTCATTGCTGCGACGAACACCCTGCTGATGTCGCTGATGTGCTGCCATTTCATGCCTTTCGGCTTATGGTTCCTTCTGGTGGTGGTTTTGGCGGGCTTTTTGTGGGCATTCTTCACGGTGCGCGTTGACTACAATCCGGGAACGATTAAGAAGGTGAGTTTTGTGGAGTTCTCTGCGGCAGTGTTTATGGTAGTCATCGCGGTATTGTATTTGTTCACGGATTTGATATAAGAAAAACTGAGGCCCTGAACACGCTTGTGCTGAGCAAGGTTGAAGCGTAGAAGGGTCGGAATAAAAAAACCAAAATGAAAAAGTTAATAGCCTTATTCTTCGGTCTGTCGTTGGCTCTCTTTGCCACGGCGCAACCCGCCAATTACTACAATTCTGCCAATGGCTTGACAGGCAATCAGTTGAAAGAGGCTTTGCACAACATTATCAAGGGCCATACTTCCATTTCGTATGCGCAGTTGTGGAACGCCTTCTGGAGCACCGACAACAAGGGCAACGGTGTGGTATGGGACATGTATTCCGATTGCCCCAATGACACCCCGCCTTATACTTATTACCTTGGTCAGGACCAATGCGGCAACTTTAGCAATGAAGGCGACTGCTATAACCGTGAGCATTCATGGCCGAAGAGCTGGTTCAACAATGACGGCACAGCCAACACCGATTTGCACCATATTTTCCCTGTTGACGGCTATGTCAACGGCCGTCGCAGCAATTATGCTTACGGTGAGGTCGGGTCGGCTTCTTGGACTTCGAGAAACGGCTCGAAACTTGGCTCTTGCACGACTTCTGGTTTTTCGGGAACCGCATTTGAGCCTATCGACGAGTATAAAGGCGATTTCGCCCGTGCTTTCATGTATATGAGTGTGCGCTATTACAGCGAAGACGGCGGCTGGGGATCGAGTGATATGACCGTCAAGTCAGAAATCAAGCCTTGGGCGATCGAAATGCTGCTCCGTTGGAACGAGCAAGACCCTGTGAGCCAAAAGGAAAGAGATCGCAATGAGGCCATTTACAATGATTATCAGTACAACCGCAACCCCTTCGTCGACCATCCGGAGTATGCCAGAATGATATGGGACCCGACATGGAATGTTGGTGAAGCGGGCAATGCGCCTGTGTATCTTTTCCCCAATCCTGTGAAGCCGGGACAGACCCTGCACGTGAGCGGCAATAGCAGCAACTTCGATGCCATTGCTGTCTGTGACCTTTGTGGCCGCACGCTGCTCAAGGCTACGGGATATGCCGTTGGTGAGTTCTCTGTAACTTTGCCCAGTGGCTTAGCTAAGGGTTGCTACATCGTAAAACTCATGCGTAATAACACCGTAGTAAGATACGAGAAATTGCTGGTAAACTGACGGTGATTGTAAAGACGCCGCACATCATCATGATTTTATCGGACACACGCAGCCCTTACATCATTTTCCTGTGCCTGAAATAAATATAGAACCCTACTGCTACCACCGCCATGAACCCCATAATACCCCAGAAAGCCCAACCGGCCTCTTGGAAGGGCAGCTTCACATTCATGCCATAGATGCCGGTGATGAAGGTCAAGGGTAGGATGATGGTCGATACCAGAGTAAGGATTTTCATGGTTTCGTTGGTCTTGTTGGTCTGCATTGAGTCGAAAGTCATTGACAAGCCCTCAATCAGTTCCTCGTAGTCCTCGGTCATGTCCCATAACTTTTGTAGGTAGTCGAGGATGTTGCCCCAGTAGTCTTCCATGTATTCGATGTCGTCGGTGAAGCCTTTGATCTTGCCGTTCTCGAAGAGGTGGAAGAGTCGCAGTTGGGGCTTGAGGATGGTGTTGATGAGGATGAGGTTCTTGCGTGTCGCGCTGATGCGCTCGATGATTTTTACCTGTCTTTCCTGTAGCAGCTCGCGGTTGATTAACTCAACATCTAGTCCGACCTTGCGGAGCAGATAGACCGACTCGGTCATCAGCTTTTCAAGGATACGGTAGAGCAGGATATCGGAGTTGCGGAAGTTTATCGCCTCGCCGTTCTGTATGCGTTCTTCGTACTCTTCAAAGAGTTGAGCCACGCCCCAAGGTTTTTTCTCTATGGAGATGATATAGTCCTTGCCCCAGAAAATCTTCACTTCCTTGATTTTCACGAACTTGTTCTGACGGTCGAAGTTGGGAAAATGCAGGATGAGGAAGTAATAATCGTCGTAGATGTCGATTTTCGGGCGTTGGTTCACCGATTTGCAGTCTTCAATATCCAAAGGGTGGAAATGAAATCGGTCTTTCAGGAATTCAAAGTCCTCTTCTGTTGGGTTGTTGAGATGACGCCAAGTCAATTCCCCGATTTTCAGGCTGTTAATCATAGGCCTTCCCCCTTTCTTTTAAGTGAATACTATATTTACATCGGCGCAAAATTTGTTTCGCGCCGCGAAATTAGTGTTTTTTGCTGAAAATAGCCGAAAAAACTTTGAAAAACTGCATTTTTTCCCCGATAGTGATTGGATATTGGTAGAAGTTGTCTCTTCGCTGTCAGAGTTCTCTACACCGAAATTAGAAGGTTGATTTCCTTTTTGCAAACATGTCGGTGCAAGTTTCTGCCAAAAATCAAAACACGGCCGCTATTTTTCGGATATTGTTTAGCCTCAATGTCAATTTGGGATTTTGTTTTGCGGTTTGCATGTCGTAATCGGTTTGCATACGGATTAGAAACTCTGCATCAATATCCATTGCTTTCCCAGTGAGGAGTGCATAGTCTGTTGAAAGCGCGCGTTTCCCATTCAGCACCTCGTTAAGCACCGAATAAGCGATACCTGTCGCTTCGGCCAATTTTCGCTGCGAAATACCTCTATATTCCAATTCGTCCTTGATAACTTCGCCGGGATGAGTGGCTACGAAAGGAGTCAAGTTGTTTGCTATCATATTGTCTTCTATTCCCTCAATGTGTATCATGGCCCTATCATTGATAATGGTTTGTTAAATCAGTGATGTTACAGATGGTGGCAATCTTGTTTTCTCCAACGGTTTCCTCAACAAACTCGATACGATACTGGTCGTTTACCCGCACAGACGAAAGTCCCTTTTTGTCGCCCTTTAAGCGGTCATAGCGTAGTCCGTACGACTTTACATGTTCGCATAAGCGGCTAACAGTTTCTGATCAAAGACGGCAGAAAACTCTTCCGATGAAATGTAGCCATCAGGAATTTCTGTCTTGTTTGTTTCCACAAGTTTTTCCTTCTCTGTTTTTGCAGGTGTAGCCTTATTGTATGGTATGCAGTTCCCTTTTACTGATTGGGTTTTGGTGCAAAAATAACAGTTTTTCTCCAAATAGGTTGAAAAAGCTCTTTATTTCCATTCAAAAGTGTTAATCAGATGGTCAATGTCCTCACGGATAAAGTTGATGACGGGCTGCATTGAGTCGTTGTCGGGCTTGAAATTGAAGTAGAGGGCGCCGCGCACAAAGTTGCGGGTGCTGTCGGTGAGGTAGAACTGCATTGGGGTGGCCACGCCTTTGCCGTCCATCTCGATGAACAGCCCATAGACTTGGCGCTCGTCGTTGACAATCAAGCTGTCGCGAACGCCATTGGCTTTTTGAAGGTGCTTTGTTACCATGGTGTGGACATCTTCCAGATATTCACCCAGATTTCCATTCACGGGCTTGTGTGTCAGGTGGATAGAGCCCTTGAATTGTGGCATTTCTATGTTGATCCAGTTTTTCTCATCGGGTGAGTATGGGTCGTATGTAATCAGGGCGTAGTCGGAGCACTCGAAGCTGTATCTCTCGATGGTATCCACCTTGGTGTAGGCTTTTTCAGGCAAGTCGATACGGAAATAGCCGCGCGGCTTGGGCAGGTAATTCGTTTCATCGTCGCAAGAGAAAGCGGCGAAACCCATCACCAAGATAGCCAGCGGGATGATGAACTTTTTGATTTTCATGTTGCTGTTTTTTTATTCTTCATCAAACGCGACCTTCACTTCCTTGATACGCTTGCTGTTGGCGTCGGTGATTTCCATATTGAACTTCTCGAAGTCGAACTTGAACCCGATTTCTGGTATGCGGCCTTCGATTTCAAGGATAAGTCCGGCTAAGGTATCGGCTTCGCCTTGCATGGGCTCGAAATAGTTTTCATCTACGCCAAACACTTTGCAGAAATCAACGATACTTGTCTGTGCCTTAAAGAGATAGGAGCCGTCGCTGAGTTTGGTGTAGTGCTCTTCCATGTTGGCCTCGTCGAACTCGTCGTTGATTTCACCTACGATTTCCTCAATCACATCCTCCATAGTGATGAGTCCTGAGGTGCCGCCGTATTCGTCGACGACAATGGCGATGTGGATTTTCTTTTCGCGGAAGTCTTGAAACAGGTCGTTGATCTTGCGATTCTCGGGCACAAAGAAGGCGGGACGGATAAGTCTCTGCCATTCGTAAGACTGTGCGTCGATATAAGGTAGAAGGTCTTTTACATATAGGATACCTTCCACTTGGTCGAGGGTCTCATCGTATACGGGAATCCTTGAGAACCCGCTTTTGATGACGACGGCCAGCATGTAGCTGAATTCCATGCTTTTCTCCACGCCGATGATGTCGACACGCGGAATCATCACGCCGCTCACCTCTTTCTCGCTGAAAGAGGCAATGCCTTTCAGCATCTGCTTTTCTTCGAGTGGGGTGGACTGTTCGGTGGCTATGTCGACCGCCGTGGAGAGGTCTTCCATCGATATTTCGCCTTTCTTTTTCTCTAAGTGCTTGTCCATGAACGAGGTGGAGTTGACCAAAGGTTTGCTCAGCGGCTTAAAAAGTCCAATGAGGAAACGCAATGGTCGGGCCATGAAGCGTGCCACCTTGACGGGGCGGTTGCCTGCATAGATCTTTGGCGTGATTTCGCCTGCAATCAGTATCATAGAGGTAACAATCACCACTTCCATGAAAAAGGCCGCCACGGGATAGTTCACCATGTCGAACAGCAGGGCTATGATGTAGGTCGAGAGGAGGGTGATGGTAACATTGACAAAGTTGTTGACAATCAATATGGTGGCCAACAAAGTCTTGGGCTTCTCGCGGAGCTTTAGCACGAGTTTGCTTTTGGTGTCGGTGCGCGATTCGAGGTCTTCGATGTCGGCAGGCTGGAGCGAGAAAAAGGCCGTCTCGCTGCTTGATATCAAAGCCGAAGCGATAAGCAACAAACAAAGCACCACCAATCCAATGATGGCGCTGATGTGATGCCCGGAAAATCCTGTGTAGAAGTTGTTTGCAACAACGGAGAGTAGTCCTATGAGAGGGTCAGGGTCTGGTGTTTCCAAAATCGTGTTATTTTTTTATTCAGGCTGCAAAATTAGGAAAATATTCTGTACGACGGTAAGAATTATGAATAAGATTCGTTTTGCCTTATGAGAATATGTCATGCCGAGCCTTCAAGCTGTGCTTTTTCTATGCTTTCCAAGAGCGGGGAATGACATCAAAGGCTAAAACGGTAGGTCGTTATCCTCTTCTTGGGCTGGAGATTGAGGCACATAGCCCGGTGTGGGTTCTGTAGTTGGTGTGTAGGGTTGTCCGTATGACGATTGTTGGGCGGGACGGGCAGGGGCCATCTGCATCAATTTGTCGGCGATAACTTCAGTAACATAGCGCACAATGCCTTGTTGGTCAGTGTATTGACGGGTTCTGAGTTTGCCTTCCACATACATCAAGTCGCCCTTGGCGTAGTTGCGGCGGCCTTCGGCGATGTCGTTGGCGAGGTTGCCCCACACCACGATGTTGTGCCAATCGGTCTGTTCCACCCAGTTGTTGTCGCGGTCGCGATAGCGTTCCGAAGTGGCTAAGGAGGCCGATGCTTTGTGGTTCCCGTTTTCGAATGTGGTCACTTCAGGGTCTTTTCCGAGACGGCCTATGAGGATGACTTTGTTTAAGCTTGCCATAATGTGGTCTTTTATTTGTTTAGGTATAAGTCGATTAAGCGTGGAATGGGGAAAAGGCCCAAGTCCGTTTCACGGGTCAAAAATAAGTCTTTTGTTTCAATCTGCAACAATTTTTGTTCAAGTTTTATTTCGATGAATTGGGCGAGGATGGTGCGATGGGTCAGTTTATGGGTGAATACACGGGAAACTTTGGCGATGGTAAAAGGTTTGCCATCAATAAGTTGTCGAAACTGTTCAGTGGCTATGACCTCTTCTGCCGAAATGGGCTGTTCGCTTTCGATACAAGGGAAATCGTAGAGGTTTTTCCAGATGTCGTTGTTACTTCGTTTATGCAAGTAGATTTCGTCTTTGATTCTGAAAACCAAATAGTTGAAATGTCTTGTCGTAACCTTCGTCTTTTGTAGTTTCACGGGGCGTTGCATCACGGTTTGGTGCGCAAAGGCCAAACATTGGGCTTGTAGCGGGCATATCATGCAGTTGGGGTTCTTGGGGGTGCAGTGCAGGGCACCAAACTCCATCATGGCTTGGTTGTGCCCTCCGGGTTGTTCGCGGTTGAGAAGCTCATCGGCGAGGTGCGCGAAAAGTGTCTGCCCCTCATTAATATTAATAGGTGTGTCGATGTCGAAGAGCCGCGATAGCACGCGGTACACATTGCCGTCGACCACGGCATGGGGCAGGTTGAAAGCAATGGAAGCGATGGCGGCTGCCGTATAGTCGCCGATGCCTTTTAGCTGTTTTAGTTTTTCGAAATCGGCCGGAAACGAGCCGCCATGCTCCGCCACGACCTGTTGGGCGCAATGGTGCAGGTTGCGGGCGCGTGAGTAGTAGCCAAGGCCTTGCCACAACTTCAGGACTTCTTCTTCAGAGGCTTGTGCGAGCTCTTTCACGGAAGGCCATTTCTCGACAAAACGCAGGTAGTAGTCCCAACCTTGGTTGACACGGGTTTGTTGCAGGATAATCTCGGAGAGCCATACCTGATAGGGTGTGGGATTGTGTCTCCAAGGCAGGTCGCGGTGGTTTTCCGCATACCAATTAATCAAGATGTCTTGTATGTTGTCCGTCATCCTTTTTGTGCGAAATTCTTTATTTATAACTCATTAGAAGAAAAAAAATACATTAATCGGGTTTTCGTATTGAAAATGTTCGTACCTTTGCCGCAAATTTACAACAAACATAACAAATAACCATTAAATAAGTAAAAAAATGACTAAAGCAGAAATCGTTGCTGAAATCGCAAGCAAGACTGGCATTGAAAAAGGTGCTGTCCAGAATGTTGTTGAGAATTTCATGGAAGTGGTGAAGAACGCCATGGCAAATGGTGAAAATGTTTATCTGAGAGGCTTTGGCAGCTTCATCATCAAGACAAGAGCAGAAAAGACGGGCCGTAACATTGGCAAGAACATCGCCATCACCATCCCTGCCCACAAGATCCCGGCCTTCAAGCCTGCTAAGACTTTCATGAACGCTGTCAAATAAGAAAACAACAAGAAAACCTTTATATTATGCCGAACGGTAAAAAACACAAAAGACACAAGATGTCAACGCACAAGCGCAAAAAACGCTTGAGAAAGGACAGACACAAGAAGAAATAAGCTCTTCTTGAGCCTAAACACGACAATAACACAGCATTGGCACATACCATTGTTGTGTTATTGTTTTATCAATCAAATCGTTAACCCCAAAGTAAAAACACCATGTCTGAAGTACAACAGCAAGAGGTTGCAGTGGAAGTTAAGACAGTGACGCGCGACTTGGTCATCCATTCGCACGCTTCGGAGGTTGACATCGCTCTTCTGGAAGACAACGCGCTTGTCGAACTTCACAGAGAAAAAACCAACAACCAATTTGCGGTTGGTGATGTTTATTTAGGCAGGGTGAAGAAGATCTTGCCGGGCCTCAACGCGGCTTTCGTCGATGTGGGCTATCCCAAGGAGGCCTTTTTGCACTATCTCGACCTTGGCTTGCAGGCCAACTCGCTGATCAAGTACAAGAAGATGGTCGTCGGCAATGAAAATGTTGCCATGGACAAGTTCAAGCTTGATCCCGACCTGCCCAAGAACGGCAAGATTGGCGATTTGCTCAGCGTGGGTGATTTGCTTCCCGTTCAGATTGCCAAGGAACCCATCCACACCAAAGGGCCGAGAATTACCGCCGAGGTCTCCTTCGCGGGACGCTATCTCGTCCTCGTTCCCTTCTCCAACCGCATATCGGTATCACAAAAAATCCGCAGCAGCGAAGAACGCAACCGTCTCCGCCGTCTCATCCAAAGCATTAAGCCGGCCAACTATGGCGTCATCATCCGCACCGTCGCAGAAGGCAAGAAAGTGGCCGATCTCGATGCCGACCTTAGGCCGCTGATTTCCAAGTGGGAACAGTGCATTATCGAGATGAAGAAAATGACGACCTTTGGCAGGATGGTCAGCGAGATGAACCAAACCAGCGTCATGCTGCGCGATTTGCTCAACGAGTCGTTCAACAACATCCATGTGAACGACGAGAAACTCTTTGAAGAAATCCAGAAAAACATTCGTAGCTTCGCACCGCAAAAGATTGATATTGTGCAACTTTATAAAGGCAAAGAACCTATCTTTGACTTTTTTAATGTTACCAAACAGATCAAAGGCTTTTTCGGTCGCGTGGTCACCATCAAAAACGGTGTTTACCTCATTATTGAACACACCGAGGCCATGCACGTCATCGATGTCAACAGCGGCCATCGGGTGAACAAGGAGAATTCGCAGGAAGACAACGCTTTTCAGGTCAACATTGAAGCCGCCAAGGAAATCGCACGCCAGCTGCGTTTGCGCGACATGGGCGGTATCATCATCGTTGACTTCATCGACATGCACGAAGCCAAACATCGGAAGGAATTGTACTATGCCTTAGCTGAGGCTATGTCGCACGACCGTGCCAAGCACACCATCCTTCCCCCTTCAAAGTTTGGCCTCATCCAAATCACACGCCAGCGCGTGCGTCCTGAAACAGAGGTGCAGGTGCAGGAGAAATGCCCTGTGTGCGCCGGCGAAGGCAAAATCCGCCCGGCCATCCTCTTCATCGACGAAATTGAAAACCATCTCAAGTACCTCATGGTTGACCAGAACGAGAACCTTCTGACCCTACAGGTACATCCTTTCATCTATTCCTACCTTTGCATAGATGGCCTGTTTTCAATTCGCCGCAAATGGATAAAGAAATACGGACATAAATTCAAAGTGCAGTCGATGCCCGAATTCCACATGCTGCAGTACAATTTCCTCAACGCCAACGGCGACGACATCAAATTGTAAGGAGAGTGCTGCCACAAAAAACCTCGAAAGCCTGCCCCCAAAACGGGGCGGGCTTTTTTGTGCCATTCCGAAGGGAATCTGTATTCGGCAAGAAATATGGATTGCGGGTGACGATAAAAAGTTTTTGTAGAGCTAAACGGATTTTGAGTAATTTTGCATAGATGTTTAAGTTTGAAGTTGGAATGAAAAACCACATACATCTCGCTGGAATTTGGATAGCGGTGGCTTTGATGGCACTGATAGTGGCTTGCAACTCTCCTAAGGAGAAGCCCGTGGAACCATTGGAACGGCCGTTATCGGCGTTGTCTGCCATCGACAGCCTGATGTGGCAGCAGCCCGACAGCGCGTTGGCACGCCTTTTACCCTATTTTGACACCTGCCGTAGAGACGGTGCACGCACCGTCTCACAGGACAATATTGACGGCGTTTGTACAGACGGTGCACGCACCGTCTCCACCGCCTACAACCACCATTACGCCAACTTGTTATTGTCCGAATTGTTGTACAAGAACAATTACGCCCAAACCAACCGCACGGAATTGTTGCAGGCGGTGGATTATCTTGATTCGCTGTGCTACCGTTGTAGAGACGGTGCATGCACCGTCTCACAGAACAATATTGACGATGTTTGTCCAGACGGTGCATGCACCGTCTCTGCCACACCTACACGAAACGACCCCGTCTCCCTCGCCGCCCGCGCCCATTATATTAATGGTGTGGGCTTTTACGAGAACGGCAGCATTACCGAGGCCTGCAAGGAATATCTTAAAGCCGTGGAACTGATGGAAAACCATTTCGATGCCAAAGAATTGGTGGGTAAGAAAGCGCAGTTTATGGCTTTGGCTTATACACATATAGCAGGATTGTTTTCTGACCTATATCTCCACGAACAAACCATCTATTTCGGGGCATTGGCACTGGATTACTACAACAATTATGAAGCGTCAGCTTGGCACAAAGCTTGGATCTTAGATGAAATCGGTTCACAATATGATATGATGAATAGTTTGGATAGTGCTGATTATTACTATGGTTCGGCAATAAAAGCACTCAATGACACCAACTGCATAATGGATAGAGATATTGCAGTACATCGGGCCTACTTGGACTATAGGAAAAAAGGGGATGCTGACAATTCATTAAATCGCTTATATAATGCACTTTATCAATCTGAAAGCAGTAAAGAATATATAGCTCGATGCTTGATTATTGGCACAATCTACTATAACGACAAATTATTTGACTCGGCATATCTGTATTTTGACAAAGTATATAAGAACACAGAAAGTATTGGCTCAAAAAAGCAAGCTGCTGAGTGGTTGGCTGAAATCTGCAAAATTCAAGGGAGGCAAACTGAAGTCTTGGAATATGCTGATTTCCTGATTCCTTATGCCAATCAAGACGAAAACCGAAGTTTTCAGAAATCACAACTTGTGGCCCTTCTTCAAAAACACGAACAGGAAAAAGCGGATTTTCTGCATCAACAACAGATATTGAGAAACCACAAAACAGCCAATAGGGTAATAGGTCTGCTACTCTCTCTTTCTACATTTGCTTTTATACTCTATTATGTGTCGAAAAAACGGCACCAACGCTTGAAGACGACAAAAGAGCAAATAAAAAAACAATTGGAAGCCGAGCGATACGCCCACCAAGTGCAGCAGAAAGCCCTTGTTGGACGGCTGAAAAAGAGCCATGAGGCTATGCGAAGCATCGTGAATAATGCGGCTGCGCAAGATTCTGCCCAAGAAAAAGTGCAAAACAGCAATCCCGATTGTCCTGTTGCCATAGGATATGAGGCCTTTATGCAATCCGAAGGCTGCAAAGAGGTGCTTGAAACCGTTGAGAGGCTGCATAAGAGGAAACAGGAAGTCTTGAAAACCAATGTGGACATTACTGACTATAAGGATTTTGCCTTATCCAACCTTCAATTGGCGGCTTTGACCAGCACGGCAAACACTTGCCTCCCCAATTTCTTCGCTTCGCTGAAAACGCTTTATCCCGCCTTAAACGAGAAAGACAAATCCTATTGCTGCCTCTATCTGATGGGCTTGGACAAGATGAGCATTTGCGTATTGCTTCAGGAAAAATACCACACTTGCCGACGAAACACGATGAAATTGGAAAGCCGTTTCGGTTGCGAGCAAGGCTTGACGGTCTTTTTGACAAGGGAAGCAAGCCGCGCATAAATACTGATTTACAAGTTATTACGAAAAATTTGCAAAAATTGCAAATAAAAAGTTTGAACTTCTTTGGAAAAATTGCCATATTTTTGCAGTGACAAACCAATAAAAATCTCAAAGTGTATGCATAAAGTATCATTCAAGCATTTTGTTCTTCTTTTTGGTTTCATTTTGTCAGCAGTATGCGGCAACGCGAATGAAACGAAACTTAAAGATGGGAATAATGCTACTCTTATTAGGGGAGTTCTATAAATTAAACCATTAGAATTTAATTAGTTATATCAATAATTCTTCGTATTTTTGCAGTATTAACAGAAAAGCGTATCACGTATGAAATACCGTAAGGATCAAGATGTTGGACTATTTGACAAGGAGA
>JBHACT010000048.1:0-31426 GCA_041854745.1 Candidatus Limimorpha sp.
GCTAAAGGCTTGACCCTCACGGAGCGGCGCTTGCCGTTTGGTTTCTCTGAAACCACTCCGCGACCTGAGGGTCAGGCCTTTAGACGGCTGTGTGGGGGCCGATGGTGTCGGCCTTGATTCTTTGTTCCTTTCTCATCAAGGAGAAAGGAAGGGGACGGGCTGCTTCGCATCGCATCGCTCTGCTCGCAGTAAGGCGCGAAGCGGCAGTGGAGGAGGCTGTTTTTAATCCCCCTAGCCCCCTTTGGAAGGGGGACTTCGTGCCTCGCAATGACGGGGGGCGGCAATGCGCTGACACGGCCATCCCGTAGGAATGTACGTTCGGTAAAAACCTAAGGACCAGCCTGCTACATCCCGTTAGGGATGTGCCAATCTTAAATTACGGGCTCGATGCTGCGTATTGGATTGTGCTCTGTTCGCCCTTCGGGGCTTTGCTGCTCATGTGTATGGATTGTTTGGGAGATTTTGTGAGAATGAAATGCTTCGATATGCGATTTTTGCGCATTGCACGATTATTTTCCCTATTTTTGCAAGCAGTAGGAAACGCTTATGGATATCGAAGACAAGACGGAATTGGAAAACGAAAACACGCTGGACGAGCAGCCGCTGGACGAGACTTTGGAAGGAGTGGAAGACGCTCAGGCTCAGGATGATAAACATCATGTCATACCACTGAAAGGGATGTTCGAGAATTGGTTTCTCGACTATGCCTCGTATGTCATCCTTGAACGCGCCGTGCCCGCCATCGAGGACGGCTTGAAGCCCGTGCAACGCCGTATCTTGCATTCCATGGACGAACTCGACGACGGCCGGTTCAACAAGGTGGCCAACATCGTGGGCAACACGATGAAATACCACCCTCATGGCGACGCATCCATCGGTGACGCACTCGTGCAAATTGCCCAGAAAGACCTACTGATCGACATGCAGGGTAACTTCGGCAACATTCTCACAGGTGACGATGCCGCCGCTTCGCGTTACATCGAGGCACGCCTCTCGAAGTTCGCCAAGGAGGTCGTCTTCAACCATAAGACCACCGATTGGACCCGTTCCTACGACAACCGCAACGCTGAGCCTGTCTCGCTGCCGGTGAAGTTCCCTCTGTTACTGGCCCAAGGCACCGAAGGTATCGCTGTCGGTTTGGCTTCCAAGTTTTTGCCGCACAACTTCAACGAGCTGATCGACGCCTCTGTCTCCTATTTGCGTGACGAACCTTTTGAGCTTTATCCCGATTTTCAGGCAACAGGAGGATTGGTTGATGTTACCAACTACAATGATGGTTTGCGCGGCGGCAAGGTTCGCGTGCGTGCCCGAATCAGCCAACAGGATAAGAAAACGCTTATCATCAATGAGATACCCTATGGTACTACCACGGGTAGCCTCATTGAAAGCATAGTCAAATGCAACGACAAGGGCAAAATCAAGATCAAGAAAATTGACGACAATACGGCGGAGCAGTGCGAAATCGTCATCTACTTGAACTCAGGCGTTTCGCCCGACCAGACCATTGACGCGCTCTATGCCTTCACCGACTGCGAGGTGTCCATCTCGCCCAACGCCTGTGTCATCGTCAACGACCACCCGGCGTTTCTGGGCGTGAGTGAGATCTTGAAACATTGTACCGACCGCACTATGGAACTCCTCAGTTGGGAGCTGCGCATCCTCATTGAGGAACTCGAAAACAGCTGGCATTGGATTTCGTTGGAGAAGATTTTCTTTGAGAAAGGCATTTATAAGGAATTGGAAAACAAGGACTACGAGACTTGGGACGACCAACTCACGGGTATCGAGCGCCGCTTCGACAAATACCGCAAGCTACTGAAACGCGAAATCACACGCGAGGATGTGGAAAAACTTTGTGAAAAGCCCGTCCGCAAGATTTCCAAGTTCGACATCAAGAAGGCTGACGAGCAACTTGCTGACATTGAGAAGAAGATGGAAGAGGCCAAATATAACCTCGACCATATCGTGGATTACACTATCGACTATTTCTTGCATATCAAAGAAAAATACGGCAAAGGTCGCGAGCGCAAGACCGAGATCCGCAACTTCGACAACATCTTGGCGGTGGCCGTGGCTGCCAACAACGAGAAATTGTATGTCAATAGGGAAGAGGGCTTCGTCTGCACGGGCGAGGGCCTGAAACGCGAGAAGAACAAGGAAGCCTACGAGTATGTGTGCGACTGTTCCGACATGGATGATATTATCGTCTTCCATGAAGACGGCAAGTACGCGGTGGTCAAATTGCAGCCGAAACTCTTTGTGGGTCAGAAGATTATCCATGTTGATGTGTTCCATAGAAATGATGAGCGTACAACCTATAATGCAATCTATCGTGACGGCAAAGCCAACGCGCCGCATTATGTGAAACGTTTCGCCGTGGTGGGCGTTACCCGTGATAAAGAGTACGACCTCACGCAAGGCAAATCTGGCTCAAAGGTCAGATATTTCTCTGCCAATCCCAACGGTGAAGCCGAAATCGTCAAAGTGGCGCTGGTGCTGTTCAACAAGAAGCAGAAGACGGTGGATTACAACTTCGCCGATTTGGCTGTGAAAGGCCGTGGCACACGCGGCAACCTGCTCACGAAGTACGAGGTCAAGGAGATCAAGAAGAGTGGGGAAGGTGTTTCCACACTCGATGCCCGCGACATTTGGTTTGACGACACGGTGCGCCGCCTTAATGCCGACAAACGCGGCCAATACCTTGGTGCCTTCGAGGGCGAGGACCGCATTTTGCAGATTTTCAGTAACGGAGAGTTCAAGATTTCGGGCTTCGATCTTAATACCCACTTCGATGATGATATGGTGGAGATACGCAAGTTCGACCCCGACGAAATCTTCTCTGTCGTCTATATAGAAGGCGAGACACAAAAAATGTATCTGAAGCGTTTCTGTGTCGAGGCCGAGACCAAGTTAAACAGCCGCACCTCCTTCATCGGTGAGCATTCCGAGGCGAAATACTTAGGCATGAGCACTGATGTTATGCCCTGCCTGCTGCTGAGCTACAAGGTCAGCGATGCGGGCAACAGCTTTCCCGACGACGAGGTCAATGTGGATGAGTTCATCGGTATCAAGAGCTACAAGGCCAAGGGTAAGCGCCTGTCAACGAGAGAGATTGACACTTGGCGCTTCTTGGAGCCGTTCCAGCCCGAGCCGAACGAGGAGGAAGAACAGGAAGACCTTGACACGCCACAGAAATCGGAAGTACCTGAAAATGAAGATAAAACCGTAATCAATCCTAACAATGTGCCATTGGAAATTGTCAATGAAGACAACATCTCTGAGGAGAAAAATGGCGGAAACGGAGTTCAAATGGATTTATTTGATAATTGTAACAATGAATAAAATACTGCTGTTTTTCGTATGCCTCTTGCTGGCAATGAGTAGCTGTCAGACCGAACTGAAGCTGGCGAAGTCTTATATTGCGCAGCGTCCTTATATTGAGGCTGCGGTTTACTTTCCAGAGAAAGCAGAAGTGAAGGTGGAATACAACACCCAATACGGTAAGCAGACCGAGGTGCTGAGTGCTTTTAGTCAAGATTTGTTCTTGGACGTCATGTACAATGCCTACGCGAATGCGCTGGGACAATACGGAATTGAGGTCTATGTTCCCAACGACATCGAAAATGTCCTTGTCGACTCAACGCACTGGTTGGTAATGCTCTCGCGCGTGGCGATTTCGGGGCGTATCACGGAATACGAGGACTATCTCTTTAGCGACACGGACGAATACAGCTACAAGCACCCATTGAATACGGTCAATGTGGCCTCGTGGTTCGAGATCAACGACAGCGTGTGGTTGCCCGTGCTCTTTTGCGAGCATAACATCATGGATGGCTTCAATTCTAAAACGGATTACTCCTTTTGGGCGAATAAGATAGATTATAACTATACCATTGACACTCTGAAACTTAAGGATGTCTATAACTTTGCCGTGTATTTGGGCAAGGTGTATGCCAGCTACACTTACGACTATATGATGAACCGTTATGTGGGTGCTGAAATGAAACGGCAGCAGTTGGGTTACTGGAACAGGCACATGCTGCGCTATGACCCGTTTCAAAAGCAACTTCGGTATGCCGAAGAGGGGGAAGGATTTGTGGAAATCAATGATTACGATGATTAGTCTTATCCCTTTAACTCCTTCTCAATCATTTCCTTTAATTCAAAAGCCTTCACGGTCCGAGCTTCTCCGCCCGTCACCATGCTGATGTTTCCTGTTTCTTCTGAAACCACAAGTGCGATACAATCGTTGACCTCGGTAACACCGATGGCGGCGCGGTGGCGTAGGCCGTAATGTCCGGGGATGTTGGTTTTCTGTGTTACCGGAAGGATACAACGGGCCGCAGTAATTCGGTTGTGGCGGATGATCATGGCACCATCATGCAAGGGGCTGTTTTTGAAAAAGATATTCTCAATCAGTGAGTTGCTGATGTCCGCATTGACCATCACGCCTGTCGAAACGATGTGGTCAAGATTGTTTTTGCGCGTGAGCAAGATGAGCGCGCCTTGTTTGATGTCTGACATCTTGAGGCAGGCCTTGGCGAGGGCGTCGATGTTGAGGTCAATGTTGCTCCTAACTTTCAAAAATTTAAGCCTTTGCGCTAATTTTCCCGTTTGGGCTTGTGCGCCAATGGTGAACAGAAACCGTCGTATCTCAGGTTGGAAGATGATGATGAGCGCGATGAAACCCACACTGACGAATGCTCCGAGGATGGCTGTCAACATCTCCATCTGCAAGGCTTTGACCAACTGCCAGATGAGGAAGATGGCCACAATGCCGATGAAAATAGTCATGGCGGAGGTGCCTTTCAGCAGGCGGTAAAGCCCAAAAAATAAGGCCGCCACCAAAAAGATGTCGATGATGTCAAAAACACTGATATGGATGAAGAGGTCAATCATAGCTTGAGATTTGGCGCAAAATTACAAGGATTTTTCGATACTTTGACGAAAAGTGCCCACCAATTCGATGGCCTCGCGTGCATTCTTCACATCGTGGACGCGCAGGATGTCGGCTCCGTTGAGCAGGGCAATGGTGTTCAAGACGGTTGTCCCGTTCTCCGCAGTGTCGGGTGTGGTGTGCAACACCTTATTTATTAATGACTTCCTCGAAATGCCGATGAGGATGGGAAGGCGGTTGTATCGATAATAATTCAACTCATTGAGCAATTGATAGTTAGCTTCAATGGTCTTGCCAAATCCTATGCCCGGGTCAAGGATGATTTGTTGATCACCGTAGGCTTTCAATATGTTGCATTGTTGCTCAAAGAAATCCATCACGGTTTGATGGATGTTACCGCCGAGCGCGTATTGGTGCATGGTCTCAGGAGTGCCGACACAGTGCATCATCACATAAGGGATATGGTTTTGTCCGATGTAGGGCAGCATGTCTTCGTCAAACAGTCCGCCCGAGATGTCGTTGATGAGGTCGGCGCCCGCATTGATACAGGCCTCCGCAACATTTTTCCTGAATGTGTCGATGGAAATCAGAGTCTCCGGAAAGGCTTTCCTGACCGCATTGAGGATGGGGATGACACGCTCCATCTCTTCGCTTTCCGTGGCGATGGCGTTGTTGGGTCGGGTGGAGCAGCCGCCAATATCGATGAAGTCGGTACCATCGGCCAACATCTGCTCGCAATGTTGTAAGGCCTTGTCTTTCAGATTGTATCGTCCGCCGTCGGAAAACGAATCGGGCGTAACATTAAGTATGCCCATGAGGGCAGGGCGGTCGAAAATGAGGGTTTTATTACCCAAAAGGAGTTGTAGCATTGAAAAAAGTTTTATTTTTGCAAAAATACATTTTTCATGCAAACGAACGACACGAAAGCCCAATTTCATAGCGTTTTGGCGCAATGCCGCAAGCTGTTTGTCGACAAGATGAAGGATTATGGCCCAGCTTGGCGTATCCTGCGTACCCCGTCCATTACCGATCAAATTTTTATCAAGATAAAGAGAATCAGGACTTTACAAACATCTTCCGAACGCATGGTGGATGAAGGTATTGAGTCCGAGTTTATTGCTGTCGTCAATTATGCGGCGATGGGTATCATACAACTTCAACTTGGGGTCGTCGACCAGCCCGATTTGTCTTCGGAAGAGGCAACGGCTCTTTACGACAAGGTCACCAATGAGGCCTATGAGCTGATGACGCGCAAAAACCACGACTACAGCGAGGCTTGGCGCGACATGCGTGTCAGTTCCATCACCGATTTGATTATGACCAAAGTGTTGCGCACTAAGAGCATAGAGGACCATGGTGGCAAAACGTTTGTGTCCGAAGGTCTTGATGCCAACTATTTCGATATGATTAACTATGCGGTGTTTGCTCTTATCTTACTGAGTGAGTAGACATTACGCTCAAAAAAAACAACTGAAATGAAACGAAAAACAATTCTTCCATGGGTCAGCATAGCTTTGGCCTTGGCCTCGGCGGTGGGGATTTACTTCCTGCCTGAGTATCGTCTGTGGTTTTTATCGGTACTGCTTCTTAACTTACTGATTTCCTTGGTTTTCAGTAAAAGGTTCAACAGTACCGCTTTGACGGTTTGCCGTCTTTTGGTAGGAGCCTTGTTCATCTTTAGCAGCTTCACCAAGGGTGTCGACCCTCTGGGAACGAAATACAAAATGCTGGAATACCTGTCGGTGTACGGCGCGACTTGGCTCAACGACTTCGCCCTCGTCTTGTCTATGGGCATGATTTTGTTGGAGTTTCTGGTGGGAATCTGCCTGTTGACCAAAATCTTCCCACGCCTCGCCGTTTTGGGTGCAACTTTATTAATGCTGTTCTTTACCGCAACGACCTTATTTGACGCTTTATACGATTTGGTGCCCGACTGCGGCTGTTTCGGTACGGCCATCAAGATGAGTAACTGGCAGACTTTTTACAAAAATCTCGTCATCGACGCGGTGTTAATTCCTTTGATCCTGAACAACAAACTGCTCAAAAACAAACTCGTGATGGGTGTCCAGCTTTTCCTTGGGGGCTTCTTTGCTGCGGCATTCTTGTGGTTCGAGATATACAATTACCGCCACCTTCCTGTCATCGATTTCATGAATTGGAAAGTGGGTAAGCAGCTGAACGCAGAACCTTCGGAAGAAATACGCACCTATTTGATTTATAGGAATAAGGCTACGGGAGACACCCAAGAATATATCTCGCCCAACTATCCTTGGAACGACTCGGTTTGGATGTCGCAGTGGGAATTTGTCAACCAAAGGACGGAAGGCGGGGCCAATTTCCTCGGCTTCTCGGCTTTGGACGAGGACGGCAATGATGTTACCGAGGCCATACTCAACACCTACAACCTGCTGATGTTCACTTCGCACGACCTGACCAAGATGACCGAAAAGGAATGGGAGAAAGCCCGTGTGATTACTGAAGAGGCTGATAAACATGACTATACTGTGATTTGGACGGTAGCTGACGAGCCTGAATATGTGGAACAGCTTCGCGAAAAATACAATTTCCTTTATGAGGTGTATTATGCTGACGAATTGGAAATCAAGCCGATAGTGCGTTCCAACCCGGGTCTCATTTGGCTGGATAACGGTTTGGTGAAGGACAAGTGGAGCGCTGTCGACTTCCCGCAGGGGAAAAAGTTGGAAGAATTGTTTGGACAAAGATAAGTTTTTGAAAAAAGAGTCCGTTAATAAACACATGGGCGCGTATGTTATAAGGAAGCTGCTATACGGTATCGCGGTGCTTTGGGGCGTTGCGACACTGGTGTTTTTCCTTTTCAACATCTTGCCCGGCGACCCTGCCCAGATGATGCTTGGCCAACGCGCCGACCAAGAGTCGGTGAATGCCATCCATGAGGAGTTGGGTATGAATCAAGTTCTTGGTAAACAATATGTTGACTATTTGAACGATTTGGTTCCGTTTTCGTTTTACGATGTCTCGAAAGGCACCCAAAAACTTGAAAAACTCGGACATTATGCCACATTGGCGACTTTGGGATCGACAGCCATCGTTTTGAAAGCCCCCTATCTGCGCATGTCGTACCAAAGCAAGCGAAAGGTTTCTGACATCTTGGGGGAGGCCTTCCCGAACACCTTGCTTTTGGCAGCAGTTTCCATTTCCATCGCGATGGTTCTGGGGCTGCTGATAGGCGTTTTGACGGCTGTCATCAATACCAAGTTTCTCAACAAACTGACACTTTTCGTCACCACCATTGGCATGTCGTTGCCCTCATTTTTTGCAGCTATCTTGATGGCATGGATTTTCGGTTTTCTGCTGGAACACTATACTGGCTTGAGCATGACGGGCAGCCTGTATACTGTTGACGAATACGGCAGGGGCGAATTTTTGAGTCTTCGCAACCTCATACTGCCCGCCTTGACACTTGGGATGAGACCTTTGGCTGTGGTGACCGAGTTGACGAGAACCTCGCTGCTTGAAGCCATGTCGATGGACTATGTGCGCACGGCACGCGCCAAAGGCCTGAAACCTTGGCGTGTCATCTGTATCCATGCCTTGCGCAATGCCCTGAACCCTGTGGTGACGGCAGTATCGGGCTGGTTTGCCTCCCTGTTGGCTGGCGCGGTTTTTGTGGAATATGTCTTTGACTGGAAGGGCATCGGCGTGGTGGTGGTCGATGCGTTGGACAAATACGATTTCCCCGTCATCATGGGCGCAGTGCTGCTTATTGCAGTTATGCTCATCATCGTCAATATATTGGTGGACATCGTTTATGGCATAATAGATCCAAGGGTGAGGATGAGTTAGGAATTGACAGTTGGTGGTAGATTTATGATACGCTTTGCGTCATTGCGAGCGCTCATTGCGAGGAATGAAGCAAAGCGAAGCGAAGTAGTCCACACATAACATAAATACAGAAATAATGAACAAAATCGGAACATACGAGTTTATTGCCGAGCCGTTCCACTGCGATTTTTCGGGACGGATGTTTTTGGGCCATCTCGGCAACCAGATGCTGAATGCGGCTGATTTCCATTCTACCGACCGTGGTTTCGGGATGAAATACCTGATGACCATCAAGCGCTCGTGGGTGCTGTCGCGCCTTGCCATTGAGATGGAGGATATGCCTGCCCAATATGAGCATTTCACGGTTGAGACTTGGGTTGAAAGTGCGATGAAGTTCTTTACCAGCCGCAACTTCTGTGTCTCAGCCGGCAACGGCCGTATCTATGGCTATGGACGCTCCATCTGGGCGATGATTGACACGGAAACGCGCCAACCCACCGACATCTATAGTATCGACAACGGCGCCATCGACAACTGGATTGAGGACGACAAGCCTTGTCCTATCGAAAAAGGCGGTCGCGTGAAAATGTCGGAGAAAGCCACTTTGGTTAAGACGATCGACATCAATTATAATGATATTGACATCAATGGGCATGTCAATTCGGTGAAATACATTGAGCATGTGCTGGATTTATGGGACATCGCATGGTATCAAAAGTTTCGCCTCAAACGCTTTGAGATTGCTTATGTCGCAGAGGCACATCAGGGCGATAGATTGAGCTTCTATCGGGAACAAACTGCTGAGAATGAGTATTGTGTGCGTTTGGTCAAGTTGGAATTGCAAACAGGTAAAGAAACCGAGGTTTGTCGTTGCAAAGTGGTATTCTGTATGCTCTAATCTCACTTTTTTCAAAATAATTCGTACTTTTGTACCTTGAATATAATAGATCTTTCCGTTCAAATTCGGAAATCCGAAATCTTTAAGTCATAAATCTAAAAATCAATATGTTATGAGAAGCAAAATTGTTGCAGGAAACTGGAAAATGAACCTCACTTTCGACGAGGCCGAAACCTTAGTCGATGAAATCCTTGATCGTCTTGACGAACAGGACGACCTGAATTGCGAAGTCATCATTTGCCCTCCATTTCCATACCTTGAGTTGCTGACGGACTATGAAATGGACGAGCAACGCTTTAATGTGGGTGCCCAGAATTGCAGTGCTTACGACAAGGGCGCATACACGGGAGAGGTGTCGGCTAAAATGCTGAAATCCATCGATGTGGACTATTGTATTATCGGTCATAGCGAACGCAGAAAATACTTTGGCGAGACCAATGAGATGCTTGCCGAGAAGATCAACCGCTTGATTGAGAACAACATGTCGCCTATCTACTGTGTCGGAGAGGTGCTCGAAGAGCGCGAGGCTGGCCATCATTTCGAGGTCGTCAAAGAACAATTGGAGAAAGGTTTGTTCCACCTCGACGGCGACGCCATTTATGATACCATTATCGCATACGAACCTGTTTGGGCCATCGGCACGGGACGAACTGCCACGCCGGAGCAGGCACAGGAAATGCACGCCTACATCCGCTCACTGATTAAGGAGCATTACGATGAAGCCACGGCAGACGACATCCGTATCCTCTACGGCGGCAGCTGCAATGCCAAGAATGCCACGGAGTTGTTCTTGCAGCCCGATGTTGACGGTGGCCTCATCGGCGGCGCTTCACTCAAGGCAGAGGATTTCGTCTCCATCTGCCTCCAAGCCTCTCACATCGGTGAAGACTAATGCGCTGATTGACTGGTGATTTGTATAAGAAAGGTAGAGAATAATGCAAACATTTGAGTACACTTTTACCTCGCCAAGCTCCGATATTCAGCATGATATGCTGGTTACCATGTTGGCCGACATCGGTTTCGACTCTTTTATGGACGAAGGGCATACGCTAAAAGCCTATTGCTCAGCTGATAATCGTGATGATGCCGCTGTGGACAACCTTTTGCTCGTCCCTGCCTTCACTGATATACGCTTGCTGAATGTGGAAGAAATGCCTGATAAGAACTGGAATGAGCTTTGGGAGGCTTCCTACCAGCCTGTGGTAGTCAACGAGCGTTGCCGTGTGCGTGCCCCTTTCCGTGAGCCTGACCCAAGTTTTGAGTTCGATTTGGTTATTGAGCCCAAGATGTCGTTTGGTACGGCCAACCACGAGACGACCGCCCAAATTATCCAGCTAATGTTGGAGACTGATTTCCAAGGGAAAGAAGTGCTTGACATGGGTTGCGGCACGGCGGTTCTGGCCATTCTCGCCAAGAAATTGGGTGCGGTGCGTACTGTGGCCATCGACAACGACGAGTGGGCCTATCGCAACGCCTTCACCAACATTGAGTTAAATGGTATTTCCAACATCGAAATCATCCTTGGCGATGCTGCTGCCATAAAAGGCAGTTTTGATGTGGTTTTGGCCAACATCAACCGTAACATCCTGCTTCGCGACATGCAACATTATGTGAATGCCATGCGTTCCAACGCCCATATCTTTTTCAGCGGTTTCTATTCCGAGGATTTAGACCTCATAAAAACGGAGGCGACACATCAAGGCCTGCGTTATTGCCGTCATCTGAGTTGTAACAACTGGGTGGCTGCTGAATTTATCAAATAATTGTTTGTCAATGAATTAAAAGGAATGAAAAAAAGAATCCTTATAGCTGTTTGCACACTCTTTTTCGGTGTCGGCTCATCGTTTGCTCAGGCGTTTTTTGCTACAGAAAAGAACGCCTTTTACGACCAACTCTCCACCTATCTCAACTCGTCCTCTTCGAAACAAGACCGCGAAGAGGCGTCTGCGATGATGCAGACTTTCCGTGGCGCATGGGACAGTTATTACGACGGTCAGGAAGCCAACATGGTGATGCGGTTTTGCGAACTCTTGCACGGCAAAAGCGGGGGCAAGGCATGCGCCAACATCTTCAATTTTATTGAGATTGTGCAAAGGATTCCTACTGCGGGCTTCACGCATAAGGATGTGAACAACTGGCTGTGCTATACCGATGCTAAAGCGCATAATTCGATGAATGGGATGGACAAATATTTGGTTTCGTGCCGTAACATTTTTGTCGATGGGGTTTTGTCGGCCAAGGGCAATTCCAAATGGATACTCCGCGATGCCTTGTGGAGCTTTCCTTCAAAAGAGCGTTTTGAACTGAGGGTTGATGGCACCTTGGCTTTGGTGTCGCAAAAGGATGAGTCTCTGCTCAAGAATACCAAAGGCGTGTACTATTTGGACGACAACCGTTGGGAGGGTACCGGCGGTCGCGCCGACTGGTCGCGCTTTGACATTCCTTCCGAAAAGGCATACGTTACTTTGCCTGATTATTACGAACTTGACCTCAACCGCTCTGACTATGCCATCGACTCGGTTGTATTCCACGAACGCCAGCATTTCAATCAAGACATCCTTTGCCGTTATGAAGATAAGGTCTTAGTGAACGCGCCCAACGAAAAGACCATGTTTCCGCGTGTGAAATCGTATCGTTCCGATTATGAGATTACAAACCTAATGCGCAACATCGATTTTGAAGGCGGTATAGGTATGATGGGCAATCAGATGGAAGTGTTTGGAGGTGTGAACAACAAGGCGGTTTTTCATTTCCGTCAGGAAGGCAAGGAAATCGTCAGGGTGCAATCGCCTCGTTTTTTAATGTCGAGGGACGAGCTTTTGGTCTCGGACCACGCTGCCATGCGGCTTTATCTGCTCGACTCGGTTTCGGGTTCCGAAATGGATTCCATCTATCATAATGACTTGGGTTTCCGTTACGACAACAAGACCCGTAAGATGATGATTTTCCGTTCCGAAAAAGACTTTGGAGACGGGCCGTTTCATGATTATTATCATGGTGTCGACATTTTCCTTGAAGCCATGTATTGGGACATCGACGGCAATCAGGTGGATTTCAGGAGGATGGAAGGTGTCAACCCAGTGAGCGAGGGCGATGTGGTGTCGGTGAATTATTTCCGTCACGACGACTTCAAGCGATTGCAAGGTCTTGATGGCGCCCACCCGATGATACGCATTGAAAAGTTCCTGCAAGGCTTCGACAATGTGGACCGACAGGTGAAGTTTGCCGTGGGCGACTTGGCTTCTTATTTGCGCTATCCCATCGAGCAGGTGATTTCGCTGTTGCTCCGCCTGCAAGCCGAGGGCTATGTAGAATATGATTCCGATACGAAATGGGCAACGGCGCTACCTCGTTTCTTCGATGTGGTGGATTCCTATCGCGAGACCATTGACTATGATGTCATCAAGCTGCACACACGCACGACCAACCGCCAGCCTAACCTCCGTCTCGACTTGAACACCAACAACCTTTTAGTGTTTGGTATCACCAGCCAGATTGAGGGTTTTGAAGGCTCTGCCATTTTGTTGAGCGACCGCAAACGGGTGGTCATAGTTCCTGACTTTGGGCGTATCACCTTCACGAAAAACCAAAATTTCAGTTTTTCCGGCGGCATTTTGGCGGGAATGTTTGAGTTCTTTACCAAAGACAGCGAGTTCAACTACGATGAGTTTTCCATCAAGATGGAAAAAGTTGACTCTTTGCGCTTCTATGCCCGTTACGACAATCATGTCATTCCCGTTGATGGCACATTAGAAAAGTTGAAAGGACGCATAGAAATCGACCATGACGACAACAAATCGAGCCGTTATGAGACACCTGCCCATCCTATCTTTTACAGTGAAGCCGAAGGTTTTAAGTTCTACAGAAAAATCAATGGCGGTGTATTTAATCCCGGCAGTGTCGACTCAGTGATGACCGCGGAAGACCTTGACGGCAAGTTCTATTACAATGTGTATCCCTTTGTTATCGACAGCCTGAACGACCTCTCGATGAAGAAAGTGCGTTTTGAGGGTGAGCTGGTGTCGGGTGGCATTATGCCCAACATCGAACAGCCTCTTGTGGTGATGGAAGACTTCTCCTTAGGCTTTGTCCATCAGATAGGGGAGGACGAAACAGCATCCTATCCATTGTATGGCGATCAGGGCCGTTACCACAACAAAGTCTTCCTCTCGAAAAGCGGCTTCTTTGGGGAAGGGATGCTCGACTATCAGACCTCTGTGTTCCAGTCAGACCGGTTTATGTTTTACTTGGACTCGGTTACAGCCATCACCAATCAGTTCAAGATGGTTCCTCGGGAAGACGGTACTGGATTTCCCATCGCTTCGGCAGAGGCACTCCGGCTGAAGTGGGATGTGCTGAAACCTGTGCTGACCACAGAGACGATTGACAATCCTATCCGAATGTATGGCGATACCTACTTCTCGGGCAAGACAGCATTGTCGCCCGACGGCTATTTGGCTGACGGTAAGCTGCGTTTCGGCCTGACAGAGTTCGATTCCGACCATTTCGCTTTGGACTCCAGAACCTTTGTGGCCGATTCGGCTAATTTCCACTTGTATTCAGCTGATACATCCAACATCGCATTTGCGGCAACCAACTATCGCGCCAATGTTGACTTCGATGCGCAAAAAGTGAAATACGACTACCTTGACCAATCCAGTAACCTCGACTTCCCCATGAACCAATACATCTGTTCCTTGAAGGAAGCCGAATGGGACATGGCCACCAACAACTTGCACCTTTACAACCCCGCAGAGAGTTTCGGCGATTATGCCACAGCAACTACCCATGAAGAATTGTTGGCCGTGCATGATAACGCCTCCAAATTCATCTCGCTTGTTCCCGGACAAGACTCCTTGCAGTTCTATAGCATGAGGGCCGAATACGACATGACCAACTATGTCATCCATGCCCACGGCGTGAAGATTATCCGCGTGGCCGATGCTGCGGTATTCCCATATTTGCAAGATGTCAACATCAATGCCGATTCGAGGCTGGAACCCGTGAACGGCGACCTGCTTGCCGACACCTTGAACCGCTTCCATTTATACAAGGATGCTGTAGTCAACATTCACAGTCGCAACTACTACAATGCTCAAGGCACATGGGACTACACCAATACGGATGGTATCAGTACTCCAATTCGGATGGATACCATTGTCCCCATTCAAGGAATCACACATGGCTATGCCCATATTGCCGACACATCGGAGTTTAAGTTGAGCACACAATTTGGCTTCCAAGGTCGTTTGACACTGAAAGCCACCGACGAATTCGGTTACTATGACGGGCGTTTTGCACTCCTCGCCTTTGAAGAGCCTGAGGCTGTTGAGGTTACTGAACCCACAGTCGAAGAGGCTGATCTAAGTTTAGATGAGCCAGCCGATACATCGGATTTGGAGGTGGATTTTGTTCTTGATGAAACATTCGTTGAGACCCTTGCAGAAAATACTGTAGCGCCCGAACCGGTATCCATTGCAGCTTTGAACCATTGGTTTGTCTCTTCCGCCACCATCAACCCGGCTTCGATACGCATTCCCATTGATGTGGAACGGATTCGCGAAGAGAATCCAAGGATGACCAACGGCCTCTATTATGAGTTGGCCATCGACGGTGGCTATTTTGGGTCTTTCCTCACTCCGAAAGAAGGCAGGAAGGATTTGGATGAAACAAAACCGGTCAATGGGAACCTATGGTTCGATACCGATAGTTTGCGTTTTGTGGTGACCGATATGGCACAATTCGATACCTATCTCGAATTGAACGCTCGTGGTGTTATCAATGGTCGTGGCACAACCGACTTGGGCTTCGACACGCCTTTGGCTAAATTCATTGTGCACGGCGACTATACCCAATATCCCAACGACAGCCTTACTTTGAAGGGTATCAATGTGTTCAATGCCCCCATTTTTGATGATCAGGCTATGCAGTCCATGGCAGAGGTTTTTGCCAATGTTGCAAGCGAATCCATCGATTTGACGCAAACCAATTTCTTGCCCTATTATCGCTCAGAAACAACGGAGGAAAAGACCGAAGAATTGCGAAAGAACATTGAACTGGCAGGAGGCTATCCCTCCATTGGGTCGTCGGATTTCTATTGCAACACCATCGTAATCCCCGACCTGAAAATGGTATGGAACGACAAAATGCGTGCCTTCGTATCGGTAGGGAAGATTGGTTTGGGCAACTTTGGAAAGCATGTCGTCAACAAATATGTTACGGGTTGCGTTGTTTTCGACCGACGCTTGGCCAACATCACCTATTATTTCCAAGATGACATGTTTCAGGCTTATATCAATTATAATGGTGGCGACGGTCAGTTTCAAGTGCATTGCACCTTCTCCGACATCAACCAACGGCTGGCTGAAACGAAAGAGAAAAACCGTACCCGTGCTAAGGATGACCAGCGTTTCCAATATGTTGCAGTGCCATACGAGTCAATGCTCGACTTCCTGAACCGTCTGAAATATGCGGGTCTGAACATAGGCGGTTTATAAAAAATGTGATTTTTTTTGATAAATTGTTCTTCATGTTCCAATTATTTGTAATTTTACCACTTCAAAATCGAATGGAATAAATAATCAATAATGCAATGAAATTTATAGTATCAAGTCTCAAACTGTTGAAGAGCCTGCAAGCCTTGAGCGGCGTTATCGGCTCAAAGAATACTTTGCCCATTTTGGACGATTTCCTGTTCCACTTGGATGAGAACCAACTGAAAATCACCTCTTCAGATCTTGATGTTACCATGACGGTCTGCATTGTTCCCGACATGGTGGAAGGCACGGGCGAAGTAACCATTCCTGCCCGTCTGCTTCTGGAAATCATGAAGAACTTCCCCGATGTGCCAATCACGATATCGATCGACAACAACACCTTGGCCGTCGAACTCATTGCTGGTGAAGGCCGCTACAAGTTGGTGGGTCACAAGAGCGATGAATTCCCTCAGTTGCCCGCGATGTCCGATACTTCGGTGTGGGAAATTCCTGCCGATGTGCTTGCCAAAGGCTTTGAAAAGACCGTTTTTGCCACGGGCATGGATGAGATCCGTCCCATCATGTCGGGCGTGCTGATGGAGATGACCGAGGACTTCCTGACTTTTGTCGCTACTGATGCCCACAAGCTGGTGCGTTACAGAAGGATGGATGTGAAATCGGATGTGGTAGCTTCGTTTATCATGCCGAAGAAGCCCATCAATCAGTTGAAGAGCATTTTGTCCACCCTCGCCGATGAGCCCGTGCGTATCGAGTTCAACAAAATCAACGCTTCCTTCGTGTTTGGCGACTATCAACTGATTTGCCGCCTCATTGAAGGCCGCTATCCCAACTACGATGCGGTTATCCCGAAGCAGAATCCTAACCACTTGACCATCGAACGCCAGACCTTCTTGTCGGCCATCCGCCGTGTGGCTGTGTTTTCCAGCAAGGCCACCCACCAAGTGCGTTTCCGCATTGCGGGACAAGAACTCACGCTGACCGCAGAGGACATCGACTTCTACAACGAAGCCAAGGAACGCCTCACTTGCAGCTATGAAGGCGACGATATGGAAATCGGTTTTAACTCGCGCTTCCTGCAAGAAATGCTGAGCAACTTCGATTCCGAGACGATTAAAATCGACATGTCGGCCCCCAATCGTGCCGGTATCATCACTCCCGTTGACAATGAGAACGAAGCCGAAGATTTGCTCATGCTGCTTATGCCGGTAATGCTCAATTGATTGGTCAAGAAGCAGATCGTTTGATAAAGGAAAAGCCCGCCGATGATGATTGGCGGGCTTTGCTGTTGTAAGTTGTTCCTCAAAGGACTACTTGACCTCAATAGTCGTAGTGCCAACTACAGTGATTGGAATACTCAATCCTTGCTGGTTGAGGGTCATAGAGAGATTTGGCTTCGAGGTGCTGTTCATAACCAAACCGGTTTGTGGGTTGATACTCGCAGTGCCGCTGTAGCTGCCTGTGATTTCTGTTGATTCAATATTGCCGGTGAAACTTACTTCAATGCTTTTCTTTGAAATGCCCGTGACAGTATACTCCATATCCACGCTGATTTCGGTGTCGCTGACATTTTGTGTCTTTTTGCAACTCCATTTGCTTCCTATGCTCAGTTCATCCTCAGGCAACTCGATGATGACATCTTTCAGGTGGCCATGACTTGCATCGATGCTGTCGCCTACAAGGTGTCCCAAGGCATCGTAATTAACAGTAACGGGCTTTGTTAGGGTTTCCTCCATTGCTTTGATTTGTTCAGCAAGCAGGGGGCTGTTTTTTTCAGGATGTTCCGAGTCGTACTCCAATTTCATGCCCATCTGTGAGACACTCAATTTTATGACATCAATCTGTGTTTCGATAATGTACCGGTCATCGGTAGCTTCTTTTACATTGAAAGATTGCTTCGTTTCATAGACTTGCGACATGTTCATGGTTTGGCCTTGCACTTCCATCATGGTCATCATGTTCGCTTTCGAGGTGATGGTGTAAGTCTTGTCCTGCTGTGGTTTCAGCCTGAGTTTGACACCAGTTGTCATAGTGAAGGAGAGAGCCGCTAATCCGATGAAGACCAGCAGCATTGCAGTGAAGTGTTTGTTTTTCATTGGTCTGAATTTTTAACGATGATTAGTTGGTTTGCCGTAATTAATTGAATAGATGCAAAAATACCAAAAAATTTGCACCTGTGGTGAAAAAATATTGATTTTTCAAGAAAATAGACCACAATCAAAAAGTGTTGAGGGAATTGAAACGGCAAATTTTTTGACAATACGCAGGTATAGAAATGTCAAAATCTTTGACAATGCGCAGGTATAACGCATGACGAGCCGCCCCAGTCGGGGGCGGCTCGTCATGCGTGATTATGTAGAGACGGTGTGCTCTCCGTCTCTACGATTGTGGATTTACAGTTTCGGACCGGCGGCCACCAAAGCCTTGCCCGCAGCGTTTACTGTGAACTTCTCAAAGTTCTTGATGAAGCGCGAGGAGAGGTCTTTGGCCTTTTCTTCCCAAGCGTTCTTGTCGGCGTAGGTGTCGCGCGGGTCGAGGATGTTCGGGTCAACGCCCGGCAGCGCGGTCGGCACCTCAAAGTTGAAGTAAGGAATTGTCTTGGTCGTGGCTTTCTCAATGCTGCCGTCAAGGATGGCATCAATGATGCCGCGTGTGTCGCGGATGGAGATGCGCTTGCCCGTGCCGTTCCAGCCTGTATTGACGAGATAGGCCTTGGCGTTACTTTTTTCCATGCGTTTCACCAGCTCTTCGGCATACTTGGTCGGATGCAATTCAAGGAAGGCTTGTCCGAAACAAGCGCTGAAGGTCGGTGTAGGCTCGGTGATACCGCGCTCGGTGCCGGCCAATTTGGCGGTGAAGCCGCTCAGGAAGTAGTATTTGCACTGTTCGGGTGTCAGAATGCTGACAGGAGGCAGCACGCCGAATGCATCGGCGCTGAGGAAGATGACATTTTTGGCGGCCGGACCAGCCGAGATAGGCCGTACCTTCTTCACAATCTTCTCGATGTGTTCGATGGGGTAGGAGACACGGGTGTTCTCGGTCACGCTCTTGTCCTTGAAGTCGATCTTGCCGTTGGCATCGACGGTAACATTCTCCAGCAAGGCATTACGCTTGATGGCGTTGTAGATGTCGGGTTCGCTTTCCTTATCGAGGTTAATGACCTTGGCATAGCAGCCGCCTTCGAAATTGAAGACGCCTTCATCGTCCCAGCCGTGCTCGTCGTCGCCGATGAGCAGTCGTTTCGGGTCGGTGGAGAGAGTGGTCTTACCCGTTCCGCTGAGACCGAAGAAGATGGCGGTGTTCTCGCCCTTCATGTCGGTGTTGGCGGAGCAGTGCATGGCGGCAATGCCTTGCAGGGGCAGGTAATAGTTCATCATCGAGAACATGCCTTTCTTCATTTCGCCACCATACCATGTGTTCAAAATCACTTGTTCGCGCGAGCTGACATTGAAGGCTACGCAGGTGTCGCTGTTCAGGCCGAGTTCCTTGAAGTTCTCAACCTTGGTTTTCGAGGCGGTGTAAACAGTGAAGTTGGGCTCGAAATTGGCCAGTTCCTCAGCCGTGGGCTTGATGAACATGTTGAGCACGAAATGCGCTTGCCAAGCCACTTCCATGATGAAGCGGACGGCCATGCGGGTGTCCTTGTTGGCACCACAGAAGGCATCGACCACATAAAGGGTCTTGCCGGAGAGTTGCTTCTTGGCGAAGTCTTTCACTTGCGACCAAACCTCTTCATTCATCGGGTGGTTGTCGTTCTTGTAGCCTTCGGTGGTCCACCACACGGTATCTTTCGACTTTTCGTCCATGACGATGTATTTGTCCTTGGGAGAGCGACCGGTGTAGATGCCTGTCATCACATTGACGGCATTGAGTTCGGTCAAAACGCCCTTGTCGTAACCCGTCAGGGCGAGGTTCGTCTCGTCATTGAAGAGTTGCTCGTAGCTCGGATTATAGTAAATTTCCTTCACGCCGGTAATGCCGTATCCGGCCAATGCGGCTCTGATTTCTTCGATGTTTTTTGCCATAATAGAATGAATTGTTTTGAGAAATTGATTCGCAAAGGTAGGGAATAATTCGATTGGTCGAATGGAAAAAGTCTTTTTCTTTTAAAAAAGCCTATGTTTGAAGCAGAATGAGATGAAAAATGAGTTGAGGGATTTTGTGTTTTTGCCTTACAAAAAGATAGTGTTTTGTTTGTCATCAAGCTTTATGAAAAGCTCTATAGTGTAGCTATTCTTGCACTATGAGAAATCCTTCACAACATTCCATCGACATTCACCGAATCCTGTTTTATATCATATAAACATCGTATATTATTGTATTTCAATATTTTGAAAATTGATATCCGGCTGCAACCAGTAGCAAGCCCAAAACGAAACTACCTGCAACGTATAAGCTTAAACCGAGCCAATCACCTGCTTGCAAAAGTTGCAGGCTTTCTTTTGAAAATGTTGAAAACGTGGTGAAACCACCACACAATCCAACTGTCAAAAAAAGACTGGCGCCAGACGGAATTTGTGTATTACGGCTCAGCCAACCCCACAGCAAACCAATAAGCAAGCAGCCAGCCAAATTAACAGAGAAAGTAGCCCAAGGGAAACCTTTTGTTCCAGACTTGAAAATGAGAGAGACCGTATAGCGCAAGGCACCACCAACAAAACTTCCCGCTCCGACATATAGAATTTCTTTTAGCATATTTGACAATTGTTATTGTTCTCCAACGATTTACAATCAGAAAAAATGTAAATCAATTTGTTTCGTTTTTCTTTGTTTTTCTTCTTTGGGTATTTCTACACATTTCCTCAAAATCTCGAGAGGTTCCTATAAACAAAATCCGAAGAATTCAGTTTTGCAAAGATACAGATTATCAAACAACCGAAACCTCTATTGATTCAGAAAATCTTCCGATACAAATGGCATTCCGGTGTTTCCCCGCGCAAGTCCAAATAGTTCTGATGGTAATCCTCGGCGGGGTAAAAGGGCATTGCAGCGCGGATTTGTGTGGCTGGATTGTAGCCCATCCGAATCAGTTCGCCAAAAATGCGTATGGAGGTGTCGCGCTCTGTGGTGTCGTTGAACCAAATGGCGGAGAGATATTGCGTGCCGATGTCAACACCTTGGCCGTCCGCCTGCTCAAAGTCGTGGATTTCAAAGAAATAGCGTACCAAAGTATCGTAGGAAACCGTTTCGGGGTCGTATTCCACCTCAATGGTCTCCAAATGCTCTGTGGTGCCGGTTTTCACTTGCTTGTAACTTGGGTTTTCGGTCACGCCGCCCATGAAACCGACTGCGGTCTTCACCACACCCTTGAGCCGCTTGAAGTAATATTCCACGCCCCAAAAGCAACCTGCTGAAAAAAAAGCTGTTTTCATAATTGTTTCCTTCCTAATTCATTGATAATCGTCTTTAAAGCCTTCACTTCTTCAACTTTTGAGTAGGCTTGTCCTAAAATAGCAAGAACCAATAGGTTAAGGAGTGAAGCTCTTTTCATCTCTGTGAAATTTTACCGCAAAATTACGAAAATATTCCAACGCAACGAGGGTTTGGAATTTTTTGTTTCGTACAAATAATCATATCCGAAATATCTGCGTTTTATCATGATTTTATTAATGATAATACGGGCACGCCTCCGCAGTTTCTTAAATTTTTTATTAAGTCAAAAATCGGTCAAGATTTGTGCAAGTGATACTCGCATAAATCTTTTATCAGCTGTTACGGTAAATCTGTAGGTTGTGCTTGCAAAATTGGCATCTCCGGTAATTGTACAAGCAGCATTCGCACAAAATGAGAAGTCGGCATATTCTTAGGTGAACCGTCTCTGATAAGAAAATACCCGAACAAGTAATTTGTGAACATCGAAAAAAACAGAGATAATCTATCCCCTCTCCATCCCCGGAAACGGCTTGGCAAACACTTTCGGGAAGGGTGTCTCAAACTCCATGTCCTTTTTCTTGACGGGATGATGGAAGCAAAGCTTGAAGGCATGCAGGCACAAGCGCCCTAACGAATTGTCGTCGTTGCCGTATTTCGAGTCGCCCACCACGGGATGTCCGATGTCGGCCATGTGTACGCGGATCTGGTTCTTGCGGCCGGTCTCCAGCAGCAGTTCCATCAAAGAGTACTTCGGATTGGAATAGAGGGTTCTATAAAAGGTTTCTGCGTATTTTCCTCCATTGTCGGTGGGACTGGAGTAGGTGACGGAGGCCTTGTTGTCCTTCAGCCATGAGGCTACCATGCCTTCCTTTTTCTCCACACAGCCGCTCACCACCGCCACATATCGGCGGTCGTATACGGTATTCTTCCAGTCTTCCTCAAACATCAGCGCAACTTCCTTGCTCTTGGCAAAGAGCATCAGGCCGCTGGTGTCGCGGTCGAGGCGGTGGATAGTGTGGGCGCGGCAACGCTGTTGTGTGTAGATAAAATATTGGTTCAAAATGCCTTGCGCCGTGTCTTTCTCTTTGGTGGGACTGTTGGTGAGCAGACCTTCTTTCTTGTCGATGACGAGGAGGTATTTGTCTTCGTAAACGATGTTCAGCCAAAGGCTGCGGAAGCGTTCTTTGGCAGTAGGCTTGCCGATTTCCACCACCATGCCGGGCTCAAGGGCGAAGTCGAACTGTGTGGTACGCTTGCTGTTGACTGAAACGACTTTGTTGGCCAACATGCGTTTGACCTTGTTGCGGCTGATACCGTCTAATTTCTTCATCAGGAAATCCATCAGCAGTATCGGTTCCGACACATTGAATTTCAGAGGATTATTCTTTGAGTGTGGTGTTTTCTTATTGTCGTTTTTCATGGTACATTTGGGTTAGAATGGGATGCGCTCATCAGAGGTGATGGAAGGATTATAGGCGGTCATGCTGTCATCGTCGTTCATCTTCGAGCTGTACACTTGCTGCTGGCTGTCAAATCCGCTGTTGGGGCTGATGGAAGTGAAGCTTTTGTTATCGAAGCCTTGCTCCATTTCCTCGAAACGGGCGTATTGTCCTATAAATCTCAATTCTACCTCGCCCAGTTTGCCGTTACGGTGCTTGGCGATGTCGATGATAGTGTAGCCTTTGGGTCTGTCTTCGGTTTCCGCACTGTCTTTGTAATACTCGGGACGATAGATGAACATCACCATGTCGGCATCCTGCTCAATGGCACCCGACTCACGCAGGTCGGAGAGGATAGGCTTCTTCGAACCGGGCCTTTGCTCCACGCTACGGCTTAGTTGCGAAAGCGCCAACACAGGAATTTCTAATTCCTTAGCCAAGCTCTTGAGCGAACGCGAGATGGTGCTGATTTCCTGCTCGCGGTTGAGACCTCGGTCACCCTTGGCGGTCATGAGTTGCAGATAGTCGATGAAAACCATCTGAATGTCATGCTGTTGCTTCAGTCGGCGGCATTTGGCGCGCAACTCAAAGACAGAGAGTTGGGGCGTGTCGTCGATGAAGATGGGCGCACCGGTCAAGGGGGTAACCTTGGTGTTCAGCTGTTGCCACTCATATTCGGCCAAGTCGCCCGAACGCAGCTTGTCGGCAGTGAGCGAAGTCTCAGTTGAGATCAAACGGGTAACCAACTGAACTGAAGACATTTCCAGCGAGAAGAAAGCAATTGGCCGGTTGAAGTTGACGGCGGCGTTGCGTGCCAGATTCAGGGCGAAAGCGGTCTTACCCATGCTGGGACGGGCGGCCAAGATGATAAGGTCCGACTTCTGCCAGCCTTGCGTAATGCGGTCGAGTTCGGTGTAGCCCGAGGGCACGCCCCGCAGTTTGTTGTCGGCGTTCTTGGCATTCTGGATTTCCTTGATGGCCCTGCTGACCAAGTCTTGCATCGAATCGTAGCTTCGGCGCAGGTTGTTCTCGCTGATTTGAAAGAGGTTGTTCTCTGCCTTGTCCAACAGGTCAAAAACATCGGTGGTGTCTTCAAAAGCTTCGTGGATCATGTCAGACGAAATCAGAATCAGCTGGCGCTGAATGTGTTTCTGCATGATGATACGGGCGTGGTATTCGATGTTGGCCGCCGACACGACACGGTTGGTGAGTTTCGAGATATAATATGCCCCGCCAACCATCTCCAGTTCGCCTCGCTGTTTCAGTTCGTTTGTAACAGTCAGAATATCAATTGGTTCTGATTTTCCAAACAGAGCTTTAATGGCGGCGAAGATCTTTTGGTTCTTGTCCAAATAAAAGGCTTCCGGACTCAAGATGTCGATGACTTCATTGACGGCTTCCTTCTCCAGCATGAGGGCACCGAGTACGACCTCCTCAAGGTCGGTGGCTTGGGGTGGGATACGCCCTTGATTGGCAAAAACTTGCTCGGGTGTCATCAGATTGCGTTTCGCTGTGTCGCCGAAAGGACGGCGTGTAATGGTATCGTTGGGCATAAAATGATATTCTTTGTTCGTTTTCAGATGGCAAAAGTACAAATTAAAAACTGCCCTGATGAAACTCTTTTCGGGAAGTTATCAACTACTTAAAAAGGAGTTGATAAGTTTTTGCAACGATTTCATTTTCAGCGATTAAGTCTTCTCTCGCTTGTTGATAACTTATGAGGTCGTTGCTGGTGGCTTCAAGGAGGATTCTGCTGTGTTCAAACAGTTTGGCGTTGGTAAAAAGTGCTGTTTCAAGGCGTTGTAGCGTAAGCCCAAGTTTGATGGCTGGGTGGTAGAAATGTGCTTGTTGGAGTACCTCAAAGAGGTTGAAAACTTTGTAGCCGATGGTCTGGTTTTGTATGATTTCGTGGCGAAGCAGTGTGGTGGTGAGGTTTTGCGGCGTGAAGCATACAATCAGCTCATAATGTGAGAGTTTCTCAATCAGAATATCAATGGCTTCTTTCCAAAGGGCTTGATTTTCAAAGCAATCCCAAACGAAACAGCCTTCTTCTTCGTGCTCGCCTTGCAGGGCAAAGGCTAAAATCATTTCCTCGTATGGGCTTGTTCCATCGATTTCGGGCACGGCTGGGCGGTGGAGCAAGAGGTTCAGGTAGGCTATGGATTTGGGCTTGGGTTGTGGGGATAGTGAGTAAAGTGTCTTATAATCAATGTAGTATGAGTTGGTTTCCAAGGCGTCAATCTGATGGGCTTCCTCGGAATCGGGGCCAATGTGTTGGAGCATTTTAGCATTGGAATTCACGCCGTTGAAGTAGCATTGAAACAGTGTCTCATCGTCTATCGCGGTGGAGAAGAGGAAACTGTTTTTTGGGATGTGCTTCCAGCAATGTCCCTGAAAATCACAAGGGTAGGGGCTGTTGCATTGTATTCCAATGTTGACGGCTGGGGAATGTGGCATGGCCACCACGGCTTTCAGCCGTTCCACATTTTGGGTGACAAACGCTTCTCTTTCGATGACAAAATCCATCACCGACTCCATCTTGAACAGCTGTCTCACATCGATGGGGCCGTCTTTCACATAGTCGCTGTTGAGGTACATAAGTCGGAAGTCGCTGAGGGGCACCTCGCAGCCGTGCAGCACATAGTATTGTAGGGCAGCATCATTATAATAGGTGTCGCTGAGCCGCATTGAGCTTTTCACTTCCACAGCCAACCATTTGTCGCCGTCGCGGACGAGCATATCAAGCATGATGAGCGTGTCATTATGCTGAAATACAGCCTCATACATTACATTTATTTCTGTGTTTCCGAGATTATTCCGGGTCTCCTGCACCTTTTTGGGGAATTGGGACGGTGAGGCGGGCGACATGTCGATTCCGCCGGGGAAGACCTCGTGCGCCAGCACGCCCACATCAGTGCCGCGCTGGAACTTGGCTCTTTGTTCTATGCTGAGCTTGTCGCGCAGATAGGGGTGCTTTTTCTGCATGTACAATGCCTTTTCGCACTGCAATCCCTTGATATAGGTGGATTTGGAAAGGATATGCATGGTCAGTTGGTGTAGTCTACAGAGTCATCGGCAATGAGGGGCAGGTAGTGGTAACGGCGCATGAGTTGGGCGATGGCAAGCACATCTTTCTGGCAATAGGTCTTAATTCGCTCGAGGTCGTCTTCTTGCCAGTACACGCGGCCCACTTCGCTTCCGTTGATGTCGTCTTTTGGGGTGGGGATGTCCAAGATGGCGCATAGCAGGTCTAAAGAGGTGTAACTCTTGTAGTCGCCGAATTTCCAAAATTCCATGGTGTCTAAAAAGTTGGTCTCCCAAGGTTTTTTGCCTGCAACTTGCAGGATTTTTGGAATTTGAATGCCGTTGACGAGCATTCTTCGGGCAATGTAGGGGAAGTCGAACTCTTTGCCATTGTGGGCGCAGAGTTGGGCATCTGGGGTGTTGTAGTACCGGTTCAGCATGTTGGCGAAATCACTGAGCAGGGCTTTCTCGTCGTGGCCGTAAAACGATTTCAGGCGAAAGCGGCTGTCGTTGAAGAACCCCACTGAGATACAGACGATTTTGCCGAACTCAGCATAAATGGCGGCACGGTCGTAGATGTCGGCAGGGGTGAGCTCCACTTTGTCCCGGTTCAATTGTTCGGCCTTGTGCGACCACAGTTTCTGCATCCGTTCATTGAGTTGGTCGAAGGATTTCTGTTGCGAGACGGTTTCGATGTCAAGGAAAAGGATTTTGGAGAAATCAATCATATCATTTGTCAGTTATCAGTTATACTATTTGACGCTTTGTGTCATCTTGGCCAGTCATTGCGAGCCCGCCATCCCATACCGGTCTTCCTTGACTGTCAATGCGAGCGAAGCGATCCATTGTGTGTAATTCTCTATCTAATTTCTTGAAAATCTGTATATCTTCCCATCGGTTCCACAGCATTGATTTTCATTTCGGTTATTAATGAATAAGGTGTGCCTTCGCCGCAGAGCAATGCGAAACGGTCGAGGTTGTTTTTCTCACCTTCGGCCTCGATGTGTACACAACTATCGGCATAATCGTTTTCTACATAGCCTGTCAGGTTGCATTGCAAGCCGTAGCGGTGCACATAACGGCGGAAACCTACATTGAACACGCGACCGTAAATTCTTATGGAATAGGCTTTTGTCATAGGGCAAATTTGAGTCCGAGGATGGTTTTGAGCGAGGCGTAGGTGAGTTCAAGGTGTTCCTTGCTCTCGATGTCGATATTGTAGCAGTAGCTGAAATAGTTGCCTTTTCCACTGCTTCTCACATTGACGAAACTATGTACCGTCTGGCTCTTGCCGAGGGCCTGACTGATGCTCATCTTGGCTTCTTCTATGGCAATTTCGGCCGTGATAATCAGCTTGATGTCAAAGTTCTGAGGATATTTTACCTTGTTTTGGTTGCTCATGGGTACACGGATTTTGAATGCAAAAATAGTATTCTTTGGTGAGAAAGGCAATTTTTTTCATTTTTGGCAGGAAAAAAGCGTATGAAACGGTTTTTGTTGTATTTTTGTAGTTTTTAAGGAAAGCAACGAAGTTATGTTGGTGTTATGGGAATTGATTAAGGTTTTTCTGAAAGGCATGATCATGGGCACGGCCAATGTCTTTCCTATCTCAAGTGGTACGGTGTCGTTGGTGCTTGGGGTGTTTGAACGTTTTATCAATGCAATCAATTCCCTAAGAATCAGAAATTTAAAGCTTCTTTTTCGAGGCGAGTTCTCTCAATTTGAACGACGCACCGATTTTAAGTTTTTCATCACCATAGTGTTTGGAGTTCTTTTGGGCATGGTGCTGACGGCCAATTTCCTGAAACAGTCACTCAAGTCTTACGAGGTCTACACATGGTCGTTTTTCATCGGACTCATCATCGCTTCGGTGGTCTATGTGATGAAAAACATCGAAAAGGTGAGTTTCAAGAACATACTGCTGGTAATGGGTGGTATGACAGTGTCGTTCTTGCTTTCCGTCAAGTCTAATCCCTATCCGAACGATAGCTTCATCTATCTTTTCTTGTGCGGTATCATTGGAGCTACGGGCATGGTGGTTCCGGGTGTGTCGGGATCGCATCTCATGCTGCTCTTGGGCAACTATGAGTTGATCGTAACAAAAGGCATTCCTGAGATGTCCAACGCCACCACTTTCATACACGGTGCAAAGATTATCCTCCCGTTTGTGCTGGGTGCGCTGGTCAGTATCGTGATGTTTTCGCACCTGCTTTCTTGGCTGATGCGCAAGTACCGCGACTCTACGATGTCGGTTTTGGCGGGCTTCATGCTGGGCAGCCTTCCCGTGGTGTATCCTTGGAAAGAGTCGAGCGAGTCCACTTATCTCTTTTCGCTGCCGAGTTGGAACAGTGAGCTGCTTTTGGCCATTGTAATGGCGGCAATGGGTTTTGCTACTGTTTTCATCCTGGAACTCATGGCACGCCACAGCAAGAAGAAACAACTGCAAAGAATGCAAAATCCTAAACCAAGAAAACCAAAAAAACATAAGAAACGCAAGAAACATGGCTGGAAAACTAAAAAGAATTAGTTTCGCCCTTCGTGAGGACGAAAACCATATCCCGCTCATCGCCTTACTGAAAGCCACCGGCGTGGTGGATTCGGGGAGCGAGGCACAAGAAGTGGTCACTGCGGGCATGGTGTTCCGCAATGGCGATGTGGAGACCCGCAAACGAGCCAAAATTACGGCTGGCGAAGTGATTGTCTTTGAGAACTTCGAAATCTTCGTAGAAGGGTGTGACTGACGGAAAACATTGATTATCATGGATAAACTGGAACAATTTACAGCGTCAATCCTTGAGACGCGCAAGGTGTGGCTGCTTGAGGCCAAGGAAGGCTTCTTTGCCATGTTGGAAGACAACAGTGGTGAACCTTACATACCTCTTTGGGAATCAGAGGCTTTGGCGGCGAAGGCTGCTCAGGGCGACTGGGAAGGCTACACGGTAACCGACATGGGTTTCTCCGAACTGGGACATTGGCTCAGGGAGTTGGCCCGCGACAACATCAACATTGCCGTGTCGCCCGAAGCCGATGGCGAGATTACGGCAATACCTTCCAATGAGTTCAGATCTTGGCTGAATCCTTACGACGACCGATCCTATAAGGAAGAGGATGACGACGAAGACGACTTCTATGGTGACGGCTGGGCGCAACCGTGGCAATGATAAAGTCCCGCCGATACTTCGTATGTGCTCGGCAACCTTGTTATTGGGGAGATTGTGGGTGCATGCGCCTGCGGTCGCTAAGCACCATCGAAGTGTTGAAGGTCCAATTTTTCAAAAATAAAATCTATGAAAAGCAAGCTGTTTGGTGTTTTGTTGCTGATTGAGGCTGCGGCGTTGTTGCTGACGGCAGCGGTGGCTTTGCACTATCAGCGCCTGACGGGGGAGACTGATGCCCGTTGTTTCCTTCTCACCTCAGGCTTGACGGGGGCTGTGGGCCTCTTGCTTTATAATGTCGGCAACTCGGTGACAAAGAGGCACTTGAATGTCCGTGACTCTTTTCTGGTGGTGGCCTTGTCGTGGGTGTTGTTTTCCTTGTTCGGCATGTTGCCGTTCCTGATGTATGGCACTGTTGACAATGTCACTGACGCCTTCTTTGAGACCATGTCGGGATTCACAGCTACGGGAGGCACCATCCTAAGCAATATCAACCAACAGCCGCACGGTATATTGTTCTGGCGCAGTCTCATGCAATGGATGGGTGGTTTGGGCGTGGTAGTGTTCAGCTTGGCCTTCATTCCATCGGTGGCCAAAGGGTCGAAAAAAATGTCGCTCTACGCAGCCGAAGCGCCCGGATTGAGCGTCGAGAAATTAGCCCCTACTATGGGTGCCACCGCACGCCTGCTGTGGTTCATCTATATCGTACTGACACTATTGTGTGCTTTCTTCTACGCATTAGGCCCTATGGACAGGTTCGATGCCGTATGCCACGCCTTTACCACTATCGCCACCGGCGGCTTCAGCACCCATCAGGAAAGTATTGGCTACTTCCAGTCGAATTATGTCGAATGGGTGTGCACCGCCTTTATGGCGCTGTCGGCTATCAACTTTGCGATGTACCATTTCCTGTTCAACCGGCGGTTCGATGTGCTTCGGCACAACGAAGAGCCGCGCTGGTACCTGCTTGCCATTCTGTGCTTTACGCTGCTTTTTTCGTTGCTGTTTTATTTTGCCCCGCATCTCAGAACCATTACGCAAGAGCAACTGGCTTCGCACCCGCATACATGGTGGGAGCGTGTCCGCACCTCGATGTTTCATGTGGTCGGGCTGTTGTCCACCACGGGCTACCAGAGCAGCAACTATGACTACGACCTTTGGGGACGGTTGTTCCTTATTCCTACCGTCGTTTTGATGGTGGTGGGAGGCTGTGCAGGCTCTACCAGCGGTGGTATCAAGATGGTGCGTGTCATCGTGCTCGCCAAATACATCAAGAAGACCGTCGTCGAGTTGATTCACCCGTCGAGTATGTACACCGTCAAAATCTCAGGGCAGACTGTCGAGGACCTCAGTTTGAAGCGCGTGATGTCGTTCTTTTCGCTGTTCATCATTGTCTTTATGGTCAATGTGGTGGTACTGTCGGCCTCGGGTATGAGTCTCGAAGAGGGGGCCATCTCCTTCTTTACCTGTTTCAGCAACTTTGGTCCGGGTTCGGGCATCACCGGTCCGAGCGGTAATTTTGCCGCTATTCCCGTTGCGGCCAAATGGCTGCTCTCCTTCGACATGCTGGTAGGCCGTCTTGAAATTTTCACCATACTGTTGCTCTTCACGAGAAGTTTCTGGAAGGCGAAGTAATTCTATTCCAGATACTTAAAAAACCAAGAATAACGCGAAGGCGAGGATGTATTCAGCCTGTACTCGTTTCCCTATAATATTTTGATTTGTTGGGGATTTATAGTTTGAGAATCCAGAATGTCAGCATTTATTTTGTAATCGTTTTTGTTTCAAAAAAAGCGTTATCTTTGCCAGCAAAACAAAAAATGAAGCGTCGAAACATATATGAAATGGATTGCAAGTCCCAAGAATTAATTCTTATGGATGGCGTTTCTGTCAGAACTAAGGTTTCGCGGAAAAGGAGTTGGAATTCATCATCAATTATGATATTGGGTATCGGATGGGGGATGAGTTGGAGGAGGAATGAAATTAAAGAAGAGGATTAAAAGAAACATCTATGGAAGAAAATGCGAAATACGACAAGAAATCGTTGAAAACAGTACTAGGTAAAACGGCTAACTTTGGAGAGCTGGCTAAAGATTGTGTTGCTTTTGCCAACTCAAATGGCGGTTGTTTGACGATAGGGATTGAGGATGATGCCCAACTTCCTTCCCCTCAACAGGTCATCCCGGAAGATTTGCCTAAAAAGATAAGTAGGTAGTCAAAATTAAGCTGCATAATGAGAGTAGTTGACGAACAGAGATGTACCGACCGAAGCCAAAGCCCTGTCGGTGGCGTAGAAGAGGGAATCGGTGGACACATAGTCTTGCGGACGTATCCACTTTCCC
>JBHACT010000049.1:0-6731 GCA_041854745.1 Candidatus Limimorpha sp.
AATTTAATTGCGATACAATAAACGGAATATCAAACAATTACCCCCCCCCCCACCGTCAAAAATGTAGAAAATAATTTATTGTCAAATGATAAAACAGTCGTATCTTTGCACCTGTAAACCAAATGTTAAACAGCGGTTGTCCGGCAGATTAATGGGTTCTGTCTGTTTTGATGACCAAAAAGTGAATAAATAGAACCCACCTTATGTGGTTTGGTTTGTGCTAAGTATCTATTTGTGTCTGGAGGATGTATGGGATGATTTGTTTGATGATAGGAACGGTTGGAAAACGGAAATAGTTGTGGTAGTACTAATTCCTATGGTTGCATTGTTCGTTTGGTATTACTTTACCCATTTAAGGAAAAAGGAGAGAAAGGAACTGCCTAATAACCAAACATCAAGAGAAAGTGTTGTGAGAGATGCTGTTCAAAACGCGATAATGACCAGCATGCCTCTAACGGATTTCGCAAAGAAGTTCGGCAAAATGCAGGTGAAAACTATGGCCAATCCAACTACGAATGAGGTACATTCGTTTTGCGTGTTTACGAATGAACAAGGGACAGAAACAAAGGTCGAATTTGGCAAATCATTAGGCCCTTTACGCCCACAGGAAATTACCGAGAGAAAGGAACAACTTGTGGTCGTGCAAAAATTGGATGAGGATTACGAATTGATAGAAAAATTGTAGAGACGGCGTGCACACCGTCTCTAAAAAACCATCAAGGCGTATAAAATTCATCGTCTTCCCAATTCGCCACATTGTTTTCAATGTAGGTGACGATGCGGTTTAATTCGCTGTTGTCGCGGATGATGCGGTCGTGGAATCGGGTTTGCCAGGCAAAATCTATGGCGTTTTGGTTGGCATAATGCGAAACTGCGCGTTTTATTCCGCCAATGGAAATGGATAAACGACCTTTTTGCTTGGATATGGTTTGCATAAATTCATTAACTGCATTCGATTTCCAACGGTTGCTTGTGGTAGAGACGGTGTGCACACCGTCTCTACAATGGGGATGCCCATTTGAATGAAGATTGTCGGAAACGACTACAATTGCGTGAATATGGTTTGGCATTATGGTAAACAACGGAATTGTTGCATCGGGGTAATGTGAGGAAACGCCACGAAATTGTTCAGCGGCATATTCCCCAATTTCCGACAAATTCATGATTCCATCCGTAATATTGCCAAAAAAATGTTCGCGATTTTTTGTGCAAATGGTTACATAATATGTTCCTCCTGAATAATCGTGCCACCACGCGCGGGCGGATTCTATTCGGTATTTGTTCTGGAATCTGTCGTTTGGCATTGTTGTTCGGTTTTGATTGTGTAGAGACGCGGCGCGCCACGTCTCTACCGGGGAATATACATTATTTCAAATATTTATCCAACCAGTTATAGAACCTCCGCTGCCATAAAACGCCATTCTGCGGTTTCAGCACCCAATGGTTCTCATCGGGGAAATACAGGAATTCGGCGTCGAGGCCGCGCAGCACGGCGGCATTGTAGGCCTGCATGCCCTGAGTAAAGCAAATGCGGTAGTCGAGGTCGCCATGGATGATGAGGATGGGAGCCGTCCATTTGTCGACAAACAGATGGGGCGAGTTGGCGTAGGATTTTTGCGCCGTGGCGTTGTTCTTGTCCCAGAACGGACCGCCGAGGTCCCAATTGACAAACCACATCTCCTCGGTTTCAAGGTATTGCGCGTCAAGGTTGAACATGCCGTCGTGGGCGATGAGGGCCTTGAAACGTCCGTCGTGGTGTCCCGCCAACCAATATACGCTGAACCCGCCGAAACTGGCGCCCACGGCACCCAAGCGGTTCTCGTCGATATAAGGCTCTTTTGACAACTCGTCGATGGCAGCCAAATAGTCTTTCATGCACTGTCCGCCATAGTCGCCGCTGATGGCTTCGTTCCATTCTTGTCCGAAACCGGGCAGACCGCGACGGTTGGGCGCCACCACGATATAGTCGTTGGCCGCCATCATCTGGAAGTTCCAGCGGTACGACCAGAACTGACTCACGGTGCTTTGCGGACCGCCTTCGCAGTAGAGCAGGGCAGGGTATTGTCTGTTGGCGTCGAAATGCGGGGGATAGATGACCCACACGAGCATGTCCTTGCCATCGGTGGTCTTCACCCAGCGTTCCTCCACCTTGCCGGTTTCAAGTTGGGCAAAGATGTTGTCGTTGATGTGTGTTACTTGCGTGGCATCACCCGTGGCGGCATCCACGCTGAACAGTTCGGTCGGGCGGCTCATGGACTGACGGCCTGCAATGAGCTTTTCGCCATTGTAAGATACTGAAATGTAATTGTGTACGCCTTCGGTGAGTTTACTGATTTCGCCATTTTCAATGTTCAAGGCATAAAGTTGGTCGGTGGCATGAATATCGCTGATGAAATAAAGCGTTTTGCCATCGTCGGACCAGTTCAGACCGGTGCTGTTCTGGTCGAAGGCCGCCGAGTAGTCTTTCTTTTCTCCCGTTTCCAAGTTCATGACAAAGAGGCGTTGCTTGTCGGCTTCGTATCCGTCGCGTTCCATGCTCTCCCATGCCATATATTTGCCGTCAGGCGAAATGACGGGGTTGAGGTCGTAACCCATCATGCCTTCGGTGAGGTTCTTGCATTCCTTTGAAGCAATGGTGAATTGATAGATGTCGGAATTGGTGGAAAGCGCGTAGTCTTTCCCAACTTTCTTGCGGCAGCAATACACGAAGCTCTTGCTGTCGGGCAGCCATTGCACCTGCTCCATGCCGCCAAAGGGACGGAGGGGTGCTTCCCACTGTTCACCTTCCATGACATCGAAGGCATTCTCGATCTTGCCGTTGCCAAAGTTGCCCACGAAGATGTGACCGTATGTATCGACCCATTGGTCCCAATGGCGATACATCAGGTCGTTGTTGATGCGGCCTGACGATTTGTCGAGGTCGGGATAGAGGTCGGCCACAGTCTCCTTCAGCTTCACTTCTTTGGTGAACAGCACCTGCGAGCAGTCGGGTGAATAGAGGAATCCGTTGATATCATCGGCCTCATTGGAGACACATTGGCGACTGGAGCCATCGGGGCTGATTTCCCAAAGTTGCATGACACCGTCATCGTTGGGGCAGAGGAAGCCGATTTTCTTACCGTCGGGCCTCCACTGAGGGCTGTATTCGCTTTGGTTGGAGTCGGAAAGCACGCGGTTGTTCGTACCGTCAGCATTCATAATATACAAGGTGGAGCCGCTGCGGTTTTCGGGCACGCTATAGTAGCTGACATTGTAGACGATTTGCGAGTGGTCGGGCGAGAGGCTGTATTCGCCGATACGCCCCATGCTCCAGAGCACTTCGGGTGTCATGATGTCCGACTGAAGGGTCAGCTCTTTCGGGCCGATTTTGTCTTTGCCTTTCGGCTCTGTTTCAGCCCCATTTTTACGGGGTGACTGTGTGTTGCACGATACGATTGAACAGGTGATCATGGCTAACAGAAATAGTTTGTTTGTTCTCATATTGGTAAGGTTATGAAATTTGCGGTAAAAGTACAATTTAATTCCACGCGATAAGTTTTTTCGCCTTTCTTTTTGTTGTTTTGCTGATTTTACACTATTTTTGCAGCCAAATTCACAAATCATAATCTAAAGAATATACCTATGTTAAGTCAAGATGTAAAGATTGGAAGTGCTATCCGTATGGACGGAAAGATTTATTTCTGCATTGACTTCCAGCATGTTAAGCCGGGAAAAGGCAACACCATCATGCGTATCAAACTGAAGGATGTGATGAGCGGCAATGTTCTCGAAAAGCGTTTCGATATTGGCGTAAAGCTCGAGGATGTCCGTGTCGAGCACCGTCCTTACCAGTACCTTTATAAAGAAGGTGAAGACTTTATTTTCATGCACACCGAAACCTACGACCAGATTCCGATTGCCGGCGACAATATCACAGGCGTGAAGTTCATGAAAGAAAACGATGTCGTGGATGTCATTGTGGACGCTTCCACGGAGACCATCCTCTTCGCCGAAATGCCGGTGAAGACTGTCCTCCAAGTGACTTATACCGAGCCCGGCGAGAAGGGCAACACCGCCACCAACGCCTTGAAGGAAGCCACCGTTGAAACGGGTGCCATGGTCCGTGTGCCGCTGTTCATCAATACTGACGACCTGATCCGTGTCGATACCCGCACGGGCGAGTATTGCGAGCGTGTGAAGGCCTAATCTGTCGATTGAAAGGAAAAGCGCAGGGTCAAATCAAATGGCAGCTGCGCTTTTTTCGTTTTTTCGAGTTCGACCGTGATTTGCAAACCGACCGTGCTGAAAAGGGGATTAGAAATTCCCAGACTTACCTTCAGCGGATTGCAATTCTGTCGAAACCATAACATGAAAAGAATAATTTGATATTTTTGCAGGGTCAAACTTTAACTTTTGAGCCGATGAAAATCAATAAGACTACCCTAAAAACCATCGCAGAAATCATCGGGGCCAGATATATTGGCCCTGCCAACTTTCCTGTAACCGGTCTGAACGAAATCCATAGGGTGGAAGCGGGCGACATCACTTTTGTCGACCACCCGAAATACTATGCCAAGGCACTCAATTCGGCGGCTACCGTGGTGCTTATTAATAAGGAGGAGGTCTGTCCTGAAGGCAAGGCCCTGCTCCTGCATTCCGATCCGTTCGATGCCTTTGTGCGCCTCATGCGGCATTTTCGCCCCTTTGAACCACAGTTCCAGCCCATCAGCGATTCCGCCAAAATAGGGGAGGGCACGCTCGTCATGCCGGGGTCTTTTGTCGGACATCATACGGTCATCGGCAAGAACTGCCTCATCCATCCCAATGTTACCATCTACGACCATTGCGTAATCGGCGACAATGTCATTATTCACTCGGGCAGTGTTATCGGGGCAGATGGTTACTATTTCCAACGCCGCAATGAGGGCTACAAGAAATTTGAGTCTTTCGGCCGTGTGGTCATCGCCGACGATGTGGAGATTGGCGCCCTGTGCAGTATCGACCGTGGTGTAACATCCGATACCACTATCGAGAGTGGTACCAAATTCGATAACCACTGTCAGGTTGGTCATGACAGCTACATCGGCCATAATTGCCTCATCGGTGCTCATGCCGCCATCGCCGGCGTGACGCGCATTGAGGACGATGTCATCCTTTGGGGCCGTGTGTGTATCAACAAGGACTTGGTTATCGGCACGGGTGCCGTTGTTTTGGCCACTTCCGCCGTCGACAAGAGTATTGAGCCGGGCAAGGCCGTTTTCGGTACTCCCGCCCAAGAGGTCAAAAAACAATGGCGAGAGCAGGCCGCCTTGCGTCAATTGCCGGAGTTTCTGAAGGAATACTATAAAACCCATCAATCATAACTATGGCTGTGGCTTGCTTTCCCTACAGCAAAGCCATAAGACAAAAATTGCAATCATGAAAAGACTAACCCTACTTTTAACGATTCTCATCTTGGGAATGACGGTTTTTGCCCAAGACATGAAGACCTATATGTATGCCGAGAAAGACGGACAGCAGCTGAATCTGGATTTTTATACGCCTGAGCAGGTCAACGACAGCACAATTTGCGTGGTCTATGTCTTCGGCGGAGGCTTCATTGGCGGAAACCGCGATGGTGAGTTCGAGAAAGCCTATTTCAAACAACTTGTTGACGAAGGCTTTCAAGTAGCTGCCATCGACTACCGTTTGGGCTTGAAAGGAGCCAAAAACCTGAGTGCGTTCCATTTTGAGCCTTTGCAGAATGCCGTCAATATGGCGGCAGAAGACGCTATTTCGGCTTTGGCCTATCTCATTGAACACGCCAAGGAACTGAAACTGAACAAGGAATGGATTGTTATGGTCGGTTCAAGCGCGGGTGCCATCACATCGTTGCAGACCGATTATGCGCTGTGCAACGGTTTTTTGAACTCCAATATCCTTCCTGCAGACTTCCGCTTGGCGGGTGTGGTGTCGTATGCAGGGGCCATTTTTTCGCATGAAGGAAAAGTGAAATACCGCAACCACCATCCTGCCCCTACCATGTTTTTCCACGGTACGGCGGACAAATTGGTGCCCTACAAGAAAATCAGCTTATTCAAGGTCGGATTCTATGGCACGGATGCCTTGGTGGGCCGTTTTGAGAAAAAAGGCTATCCCTATTTCGCACGCCGTTTCGAGAACTATGGCCATAGCATTGCCGTTGCCGGCCCTTCCACCATCGACGACTTGCTGTGGTTTTGCCGACATTATGTTTACAACAAGGAACAATGGCAGCTCGACGGCTTGATCAGAAACCTCGACCCGAAGACGATGCCCGCCCATGATATGTTCACACCGGGAGATTTGTATAAGTGATTATGCCGCCGAATTACGGACTGGTTTAATGTATATTTTTCAGGCGAGTATATCCCGAGCAACTAATATGGGCGCGTTTAATGAAATGCGCCCATACATAAAAGCCAATGACAAGGGAACTGATACGGTTATCGAAATTATTGATAAGGCTGTTAGCAGTGGATAAAAGAGCAGGTAGAAATGCTAACCGGAGTTGCCTTTGCTAAAAAACCGAGTTTCTTTGTTGTGTCCTCCAAACTTTTGGGCATGGAGGTTTTTTTGAACGAAAAAAGAAAAAAAATCATTGTTGTCCGATAAAACTCGGTTAATCGACTAATCTGCTTGTATATTATTGATAAACAGAAGATAAAAAATTTTCTATCCTCCTATTAAAAAAGCAAGTCCTGCCTGTCGAATAAGTTTTGCTGTTCCAAATT